>JALQTL010000116.1 GCA_023260935.1 Paracoccaceae bacterium | reverse complement strand
AAGCACCGCCGGATCGGCCAGGGTTCCGTAAGCCACCTGTTTCAGGAAGGTGAGACCCAGATAATCCGGCGGCTGGGGATAGGTGAAGCGGCCCGGATTTGCCAAGATCCAATCCTTCAGCGCGGCAAGCGACCGGGGCGGTTCGGCAAGGCGGGCCGTATCATATTCGAAGACAAGCTGCGCCATGGCCCAAGGGCTTTCATAGCCGTCGGTGGGCAGGGTGAAATCCGTCACCACCGCCGGCTTGCCAACAACATCGACAAGGCGCCAGTTCGGCAGACTTTCGGCAAAGGGGCCAAATAGCATCCCCCGTTCCTTCATGGCGGCGAAGTTCTCGCCGTTGATCCAGATCAGGTCGACGGCCCCGCCGGTCAGCACACCGGCATCCTTTTCGCCCGCCACCCGCGCCACGGCATCGGTGGTCGAGGCCAGCTTGACATGCTCGATCTTCACGCCGTGCCGCACCTCGGCCAGGCGACCGACCCAGGCGATGAAATCATTGATCTTCGGATCGCCGCCCCAGGCGTGCCAATAGACGGTCTGGCCCTTTGCCTCGGCTTCGATCGCGGCCCAGTCGGCGGTCTGAGCAAAGCCCGTGCCGAACGGCGCCACAACACCAAGTGCCGAAGCGGTCATCAGAAAGGAACGTCTATTCATCGAAACCTCTTGTGTCCTTGACTGCGGGTCGGGAAAACTGATGGCAGACCTATGCGTAGGTTGCGCATCTGCCAGGACACAAGCAGAAAAACCCGCTTTGGGGCCTATCACACAAGTCGGTGATCGGGTGTAACGTTTTGCCTTCTTCATCAGAATGAAGGACGAACAAACGGAAGAAAAAGGATTTTTCGTGTTCGATGCGAAGCTAAGACCCTGGATCGACCCGCCGCTCAACCGCATCGGTGTAACATGCGCCCGCCGCGGGATCAGCGCGAATGCGGTCACGCTGGCGGGGCTTGCCCTTGGACTGGCCGCGGCAGCAACGATTGCCGTTCAGGGGCCGGTCTGGCTTGCCCTGGGTGCGCTGCTGCTGGGGCGTTTTGCCGACGGGCTGGACGGCGCGATTGCGCGGGCCACGCAAAAGACGGATCTGGGGGGCTATCTTGATATCTTCTGCGACTTTATCTTTTACGGCGCGGTGCCGCTGGCCTTTGTCCTGCGCGAGCCTGAGGCAAACGGGCTGGCCGGGGCCGTGCTCTTGTTCAGTTTCTACATCAACGCCGCCAGCTTTCTGGGCTTTGCGGTGATGGCTGAAAAGCGTGGCATGCAGACTACCGCGCAGGGGCAGAAATCGCTGTATTACGCCGCAGGCTTGCTGGAAGGATTCGAGACGATCCTGTTCTTTGTGCTGATCGCGGCGTTTCCCGCCTTGTTCGTGCCCGCAGCCCTTGGCTTTGCGGCGCTTTGCACGGTGACGGCGGTGGCGCGGGTGATGCTGGCCTTCGCCGGCCGGGTTTAAAGCATTTGCGCCATCACAGATTCGCGAAAGGCAAAGAAGCCCCGCGTGGCATGAGGCCAAATCCGCCCGTCATAATCACGCATGGCGCGGACAAGCTGGATGTTTTCTGCCGAAAGCCGCACCTCCAGCTCGGCCAGAAGGTCGGCGATGGGGCCCAGCGGGGCAAAGGGCGTGACCACCTGATGCGCGGCCGAAGACCGGGCCCATGCCACCAGCGCATCCACCGCGCCATCGCCCTGCACCGGCCCGTGTATGGCCCCCAGCCGCGGCTGAAGCCGGTCGGCGCAATCATCCATCGCCGCCCGCACGAAACGCGAAATGGCCGGCGATACCGCCAGCGGAGAGCGCCCCTCGGGCGCCAGCACAAAGGCCGTCTGTACCGGGGCCAAGGCTGCATCCAAAAGAAAGTCGGGCGAAAGATCATCTTCATGCAGCAAAAGCGCCGTGGGAAGGCCGTGATTCCACCGCCCGCCCTGCGGGCAGGGACCGGCTGGCGGGTTTGGAAGGCCCTCCACCGCAAAGGCACGGTCAGCAAGCCCGGCGGGCGCGTGCCGGCCTTCGGTATTGGCGACGATATTGCTGGTGGTGGCCAGATAGGACTTGCCCGGCGTATGCAGCCCCGCGACCCAGCGCCACGACAGCGTGTTCGATGCCATGTCGCCGTCCAGCAGATGACGAATGAAGAAATCCGCCCCCAGTTCCCATGGCAGGCCCAGCGTGAAGATCCAGATCGAGGCGAACCACATCCGCGCATGGTTGTGCAAATAGCCCGTGGCCACCAGTTCGCGCGCCCAATCGTCAAAGCCATCGATTCCTGTGGAGCCATCACAGGCATCGCGCCATTTCTGCCGCAGCCCGGCCTCGGCCCCGACGCGCGCAAGACCCCGCCGCACCCCCTCGCGGTAGGAGGTCAGCAGCGCCGGGCGCATTTCGAGAAAACCCTTCCAGTAAGAGCGCCACAGCACCTCGTCCACGAACTTGGCCGGCATCTGCCCGGCAGGGCCGTCGCG
>JALQTL010000090.1 GCA_023260935.1 Paracoccaceae bacterium | reverse complement strand
GAGATGCGGGAGGTCCGCACGATCTGCCATTGCGGCAAGAAGGCCATCATGGTGGTGCGCAAGGGCCCCGATGGCCGGGCGCTCAAGGATGGCGAACAGGTGGTGATCGGTGGCAATGAAACCTATCAAAGCCTGTGCCGGCGGCACTGGCGCGAAGCGGTCGGCGACTAACGCTGTCGTCAGGCGGGCTGGGCACTGCTTTCGCGGGCCTTGGCCCGCAGCGCGATCATCGACCCGGCGGTCACGATCAACGCCATGCCCGCCCAGGCAAGCAGCCCCAGCGTTTCCCCCCAGATCAGCCATGACCACAGCGCCGAGGCCGGAAGGATGACATATTCGATCACGCTGGCGCGGCTGGCCTCTGTCAACTGATAGGCGCGGATCATCATCCCCACGCCCAGAAGCGACCCTGCCGCCTGCACGAAGGTCCAGAAATAGAAGGCCCCGCCCGGCCAGACCGGCCCGCGCAGCACAAAACCATCAGGTCCGGCAGGTGCCGCCAGCGGCCAAAGCGTCAGCACCAGCATGCCAAGCGCACCAAGCGCCCCCAGCGCCAGAAAAAAGCCAGCCAGCAGGGTTTCGGCCTTTTCCCCGCTGCACCATTCACGCGTGGCGATGTTGCCAAGCGCGTAAAGCGCCCCTGCCGCCACTGGCAGAACCGCAGCCAGTGACGCACCTGAAAGTGCCTCGGGCCCCAGAACAAGGATCACGCCCAGAAATCCGATCAGCACCGCCATGATGCGCACGGGGCCGATCACATGACCAAAGGCAAAGCGCGAGATCAAGAGAACGAAGATAGGCGATGTGAACAGGCCCGCCGCCACCACCGCCACCGGCAGAAAGGCCAGCGCCCCGAAATAGATCACCATCGCCATTCCGTGTATCGCACTGCGCGCCACCACGGCACGCAGGTTTACCGGGCGGGGATTCAACCGGAACAGCGGCACGGCCAGCGCCAGCAGCACCATGGCCATGCAGGTTCGGGTGAAGTGAAACTGCCACAGCCCCGTATCCGCAGCGATGACGCGCACATAATTGTCGGTAAAGCCGATAAGCAGCGCATAGCCGCAGATCAAAGCCGTTGCCGCCAAAGTCCTGTCTGTCTGCTCCGTCATCGTCGCTTCCTTCTTCCTTGTCCGTTGAAGCCTGCTAGGGTACGACCTGCGCGTCGAAAAACGACATCTTGGGGGGAAAACATGGGTTGGCTTGCTGATGAAACCGGATTGGGCAAATGCCCGGCAAACCATGTGCCCCTGACCCCGCTGTCGCATCTGCGCCGGGCGGTCGATATCTTTGCCACGCGAACGGCGGTGGTCTGGCAGAGCACGCGGCTCAGCTATGCTGAATATGGCGCGCGTGTATCGCGGCTAGCCTCGGGCCTTGCGCGGCGCGGCATCCTGCCCGGCGATGTGGTGGCAACGCTGCTGCCGAATATTCCCGCGCAGGCCGAGGCGCATTTCGGCGTGCCCGCCTGCGGGGCGGTTCTGAACACCATCAACACGCGGCTAGATGCTGATACGGTTGCCTATATCTTCGGCCACGCGGGGGCGAAGATCGTCCTGTGCGACACGGCGTTTCTGCCGCTGGCGGAAGAGGCGATCCGCCGGATGGAAGGCGCGGCCCCCCAGATCATCGAGGTGGTGGACCATGGCTTCACCGCCAGCGGCCATTTCCTGACCTATGAAGACCTTCTGGCCGAAGGCGACCCGGATGCCCCTTGGGTGATGCCGGAAGATGAATGGGAATCGATTGCCATCAATTACACCTCGGGCACCACGGGGCGGCCCAAGGGCGTGGTCTATCATCACCGCGGGGCCTATCTTGCCACCACGGCCAATGCCATCGGCTGGCGGATGACGCTGTTTCCCGTCTATCTGACCATCGTTCCGCTGTTTCACTGCAACGGCTGGTGCCACACCTGGACCATGCCGATGATGGGCGGCACCCTGGTCTGCTGCCGGGACATCACCGCCAAGGCCATCTATGACGCCATTGCCGACGAAGGCGTGACCCATTTCGGCGGTGCGCCCATCGTGCTGAACACGATGATCAACGCAAAGCCATCCGAACGCCGCGCCTTTGACCATGTGGTTGAGGTATTTACCGCCGGCGCCCCGCCACCGGCCGCCACCCTTGCCGCCTTTGAACCGCTTGGGTTCAATGTAACGCAAGTCTACGGTCTGACAGAAACCTATGGCCCGGCCACCGAATGCCTGTGGCAACCGGACTGGGACCAGGCCACCGGCGACAGCCGGGCTGAATTGAAATCGCGCCAAGGCGTGCCGATGGCCATGCTGGAGGGGGCCGAGGTGCACGATCCCCATGGCGCGCCCGTTCCCCGCGATGCCGCCCATCTGGGCGAAATCGCGATGCGCGGCAACCTTGTGATGAAGGGGTATTACCGCAACCCCGAAGCCACGGCCGAAGCCTTCAGGGGCGGCTGGTTCCGGTCGGGCGACATCGCCATTCAGCACCCCGATGGCTATCTCAAGATCACCGACCGGGCCAAGGACATCATCATCTCGGGCGGCGAGAATGTCAGCTCGGTCGAAGTCGAGGGCGTGCTGATGAAGCACCCGGCCGTGCTGCTGTGTGCCGTGGTGGCAAAACCCGATGACAAATGGGGCGAAGTCCCTTGCGCCTTTGTCGAGGTGAAGGACGGCCAGACCGTGACCGAGGCCGATATCATCGCCCATTGCCGCGCCCATCTTGCCGGGTTCAAGACCCCGAAATATGTGGTTTTTTCGGAACTTCCCAAGACCAGCACCGGAAAGATCCAGAAATTCGAACTTCGCGCCGTGGCAAAGCTGATCTGACAAGGCGGCGGTGATTGTCGCGCCGCATGTCCTCGGCTATCGTCGCGACGATGACAGGCAAGACGACCCCACGCGCGGCAACGGCGCTTCACAAATATGCCCGGCTGGAAAGCCCCGGCCTCTGGCGCGAAGCGCAGGGGGCACAGCGCCGCGAGGTAATTGTCGCCTTCCGCGAGGCGACGCTTGTGCTGTCTGACCCCAAAAGCGAAAGCGCGCTAAGTCACTGGTCCCTGCCGGCGGTGACACGGCTGAACAAGGGCGCCCTGCCCGCACTTTATGCCGCCGATGCGGAAGGCGGCGAAACGCTGGAACTGGACGATCCCGACATGATCGCCGCGCTTGAAACCGTGCGGGACGCGCTGGAAGCAAAGCGCCCCCGCCCCGGCCGGCTGCGCGGCTTTGTTCTGGGGGCCGGCACCAGCATCATACTGGCGCTTGGCGTGTTCTGGCTGCCCGACGCGCTGATCCGGCACACGGCCTCGGTCCTGCCGGCGGCCACGCGGCAGGCCATCGGGCAGTTTGCGCTGGCGGACGTGCAGCGCCTGACCGGATCGCCCTGCACAACACCGCTTGGCACCTATGCGCTGACCGATCTGGCCGACCGCCTGTTCGGCCAGCATCAGGCCCGCATTCTGGTGATGCGCGAGGGGGTTTCCACCTCGGCCCACCTGCCCGGCGGCGTGATCCTTGTGGGGCGCGCCCTGATCGAGGATCAGGACGGCCCGGAAGTTCTGGCAGGCATGGCCATCATGGAACGCCTGCGCGCCGAGATGAGCGACCCGATCCTGCCGGTCTTGCGGCACGCCGGGCTGACCGCCACCTTCCGGCTGCTGACAACCGGCGTACTGCCGGCCAGTTCGGTGGAAGGTTATGGCGAAGCTTTGCTGACCACCGCCGCAGGGCCCGTGCCCGATGACCTTGCCCTGCCCCGTTTTCGCGCGGCCGGCGTGCCTACCAGCCCCTACGCCCGCCTGATCGATCCCGAAGGCAGCGCGACCCAGGGATTGCGCGCCAATGACCCGATGGCGGGGCTGGTGCCACAACCCCTGATGAATGACAGCGATTGGGTGGGGCTTCAGGGCATCTGTTCCTGACAGAAAAAAGAAACGGCCCCCTGCCTTGCAGCGGGGGCCAGTCTTGTGCCGCCCTTCTGGTTTCTTACCGGATGAATGCGTCTGAAAATCCGGCACTACGCGAGGCTGCAAGGGCGGCACGGGCCTCCCCTTCCGTCCCGAATGGCCCGGCCATGATCACGCGAAGGCCGCCCTTGGCCGCCCTTGCCTGCGCAACAGGCAGGCCAAGACCGGCAAGCCGGGCCGCCGCCCCTTCCGCATTCGCGGGTTGGCCGAAGCTGCCAACCTGAACATAAAGCCGCGCCGATGCGGTTTCTGTGGCCGATTTCGTCGACAGCCGGACAGGCCGCGTCTTTACCTGCCCCCTTGCGGGCGTGTCGGCCACCAGCCGCGCCGGCACCTGACGTGTCCAGATCCGATCCTGAGCCATCTGCCCCTCGGCCGTGCCCTTGCCGCGATGGGGGTTCAGCCGGTCATCCTGCCAGGTCGCGCGATAGCCCTTCGGCACGACTGCGGGGGGCGAGGCCTTGCGCTCGACAAAGCCCGAGGCGGCAACCGCTGCCTTGCCGCCAAGCAGAACCGGCGGGCGGGCATGATCTAGATCACCATCCCCCCGGGTACACAGCACGATGGTTCCGCCACCTTGAAGGGCAAAGCGTTCGGCAACCGGCGCATCGCGGTAACAGCCGATGCGCGCTGTGCCCTTGCCGGCCGTCCCCTTGCCCGCCACCGCCTTTTTCGCGGCCGGTGCGGGGGCCGCTGCCGGTTCTTGCCGGACCGGGCGCGCCGCTGCCTGCTTCATCACAGGGGCCGCCTGCACCCTTTCCGGCACCTTTGGCGCAACCGGGGCGGTGTTTTCCACCACATCAATCTTCTGGGCAGCAAAGGTAGGAGGATAGCCACAAAGCTGACGCCGATCGCGTGACACACGGGGAACCCAGTTCACCCGCCCCGAAAGCCCGGCCTTCAGGAACACGCAGCCGCGGCTATCCACGAATTGCTGGCCGGTAAACCCGGCCGGGGGCAATTCGGTGGGGCCACGAAAATCATTGGCAGATTGCGCATGGGCGGCACATACAGCCACAATGACCGCGACAACCGCGATCGAAACACGTTTTAACAGCATGACTACCCCCAAGTAGCTTGGTGGCGATACTGGAATAAGTTTGTTTACGAGTAAAGCGAAAAGCCCCGCTATTTTGTGCCAAACATCCGGTCGCCCGCATCCCCTAGACCCGGAACGATATATCCGTGATCATTCAGATGGCTATCGACAGATGCGGTCACGATCGGCACATCAGGGTGCGCCTCTTGCATCCGCTTGATCCCTTCGGGTGCCGCCAACAGACACAGGAACCGGATTTCCTTGGCCCCGGCCTTCTTCAACAGATCCACCGCCGCCGCACTGGAATTGCCGGTTGCCAGCATCGGGTCCACCACGATGCAGAGGCGATCTTCCATCTGCTCAGGCACCTTGAAGTAATACTGCACCGGCTCCAGCGTCTCGGGGTCGCGGTAAAGCCCCACAAACCCCACCCGGGCAGCCGGCACCAGTTCCAGTATCCCGTCCAACAACCCGTTGCCGGCCCGCAGAATGCTGACCAGCGCCAGCTTCTTGCCCTCGATCATCGGGGCATCCATCTCGCACAAGGGCGTTTCGATCCGCTTCGTGGTCATCGGCAGCTCGCGCGTCACCTCATAAGCCAGAAGCAGGCTGATCTCGCGCAGCAGCTGGCGAAAGGACGCGGTCGAGGTATCCTTCTGCCGCATCAGCGTCAGCTTGTGCTGGACCAGAGGGTGGGAAACAACGGTCAGATGATCCAGCATGTCAGGCCTCCAGCTTCTTGGCGATCGCCGCCTTCGTATCGGTGTCACAGAAGGCCGCGTCAAGCGCCGTCCGGTTCAGACTGGCAAAGACGCCGTCATCCCAGTCGAAAGCATCGTGCAACATCTGGAATTCGCGCGCCATGGTGGTGTGAAAGAATGGCGGGTCGTCGGTGCTGACCGTCACCTTCACGCCGCGGTCGTAAAGCCGGGCAATCGGATGCTGGCGAAACCCGGAGTAAAGCCCCAGCGCCACATTCGATCCCGGGCAGCATTCCAGCACCACGCCGCGCTCGGCCAGCTCATCCACAAGCGCCAGATCCTCGATCGCCCGCACCCCATGGCCGATCCGCTCCACCTCCAGATCCCGCAGGGCCGCACGAACGGATTCGGGCCCGCCCCATTCGCCGGCATGCGCGGTAAGCCGCAACCCCGCCTCCCGCGCGCAATCAAAGGACCAGCGGAAATCTGCGGGCGCCAACACCTTCTCGTCACCCGCAATGCCAAAGCCCACGATCCAGTCCCCCGCTGTCTCGGCCGCACAAAGCGCGGTTTCCCGTGCCTTTTCGGGCCCGAAATGGCGAATGCAGGTGATGATGCCCCGCAAGGTGATGCCATCGCGCCTTTCGGCCTCTGCCGCGGCCTCGCGGATGGCCACAAGATATTCGCGCCACGCCCCCACGTCGCGCCCTCCGCAGAAATCCGGCGACAGGAAGGTTTCCGAATAGATCACACCGCTGGCCGCGCTTTCCTCCAGCACAGCGCGCGTCAGCCGCGCATAATCTTCGGGCGAGGTCAGAACACTCGTGGCCGCTTCATAGACCTTCAGGAAATCCCAGAAATCGCGGAACCGATAATTACCCCGCTCGTCGAAGATCCCGCCGATATCCGCATGCTTTTCCGCGGCCAGCCCCCGGATGAAGGCAGGCGGTGCCGCCCCTTCCAGATGCAGGTGCAATTCGATCTTCGCGTCCCGGCCCAATTCCTTGTCCTCTTCATCTGTTCACAAATATCCCGGGGGTCCGGGGGCTGGCCCCCGGTCTGGCGCGGTCACAGGAACTGTTGCCCGGAGCCCGCGGCCGCAACCCCCAGATGCGCCGCCACAGATGCCCCCACATCGGCAAACATGCGCAGCCCGATCGGTTTCAGGCCCACGCCCGCACCGATGACAGGCACGCGCTCCCGCGTGTGCTCGGTTCCCCGAAAGGTCGGATCATTGCCATGATCGGCAGTAAAGATCGCCAGATCGCCGGGCCTCAGCATGGCCAGAAATCGGGGGATGGCAGCATCGAAGGCTTCCAGCGCCCGGGCGTAGCCTGCCACGTCGCGCGGGTGGCCATAAAGCGTGTCAAACTCCACGAAGTTGGCAAAAGTCAAGGAACCGGGCTCGGCCTCGCCCCCCAGCGTCACCAGATGTTCGAAAAGATCAACATCCGACTTTCCCTTATGCAGCTGCCCGATCCCGCGCATCGAAAAGATGTCGCCGATCTTGCCGATGGCATGGGTGGCACGCCCGTCCGCGGCCACCCAGTCCAGCAAGGTGGGCGCAGGCGGGGCAATGGCATAGTCGTGGCGGTTCGACGTTCGCCTGAAATCACTGCAACTGCCGATGAATGGCCGCGCGATCACGCGGCCCACCCGGCGTGCATGCAGGCTGGGTGCCAGATCGGCACAAAGCTTCAACAGCCGATCCAGCCCGAAAGCCTCTTCATGTGCGGCAATCTGGAACACGCTGTCGGCGCTGGTATAGCAGATCGGCCAGCCGGTCCTCAGATGCTCCTCGCAATGCTTCGCAATGATCGGCACACCCGAAGCGTGGCAATTGCCCAGAATGCCATCGGTGCCCGCAAGACGGCAGACCTCTGCCACCAGATCGGGCGGGAAGGCGGGGGTCGTGTCGGGAAAATAGGTCCAGTCCCAAGGCACAGGCACGCCGGCCAACTCCCAATGCCCCGAAGGCGTATCCTTGCCAGGGCTGATCTCGGTGGCCGCCCCCCACAGGCCCTGCGGCTCGGCCCCAAGGCCCGGGGCAGAAAGGCCAGAGGCAAGGCGGATCGCCGCCCCCAGACCCAGCCTGTCAAGGTTCGGCATCCGCAAGGGGCCACTGCGGCCCACCTCTGCCCGGCCGCCGGCACAGGCTTCGGCGATATGACCCAAGGTATTGGCCCCGGCGTCCCCGAAATCCGCCGCATCCGGCGCCCCACCACAGCCGACCGAATCCATCACGATCAGAAAGGCCCGCCCTTCCGGCTTTGTCATCATGCGATCCTTTTGCGCACCAGCGGCAATTCATCCAGCACCGAGGTGCCCACGACATAGGCCGCCTGCACCGCCCGGATCGCGGCCTCGGCCGCCTCTTCCGTAGCCGCATGCACCATTGCCAGCGGCACGCCGGCGCCGATTTCCTCGCCCAGACCGATCATCTCGGACAGGCCGACCGAGGGGTTGACCTTGTCGCCTTCCCGCAACCGCCCGCCACCCAGATGCACCACCGCCAGACCCAGCGCCTCGCCATCGATGCGCGCAATATAGCCGTCATCCAGCGCCGGAACCTCACGCGTCACAGGGGCGGAAGGCAGCCGGTCTGGCCAGCGGTCGATAAAATCGGCAGGGCCACCCTGCGCGGCCACCATGCGCCCGAACCATTCGGCCGCAGCCCCCGTTTCCAGCGCCTGTTCGATCCGGCCCGCCCCATCCTCGGCATCCGCCGCCAGCCCGCCCAGAGCCAGCGCTTCGCCCCCCAGCGCACAGGTCAGATCCCAGAGTGAAGCATTGACCGAACTGCCGGTCAGCGTCTCCATGACCTCGATCACCTCCAGCGCGTTGCCTGCCGCGGTAGCAAGGGGCTGGTCCATGTCGGTGATCAGGGCACTTGTCATGCAGCCCGCCCCTTGCGCCGTCGATACCAGCGCCCGCGCCAGCACCTCGGCCCGCTCGGGCGTTTTCATGAAGGCGCCAGAGCCGCATTTCACATCCAGCACCAGCCCTTCCAGACCCGCCGCCAGCTTCTTGGACAGGATCGAGGCGGTGATCAGATCGATCGATTCCACGGTGCCCGAAACATCGCGGATGGCGTAAAGCCGCCGGTCAGCAGGGGCCAGATCGGCACTGGCGGCGACGATCGCGCAGCGCACCTCTTCGACCTGCCGGCGCATCGCCTCTTCCGACAGGCCGGTACGAAAGCCGGGGATCGATTCCAGCTTGTCCAGCGTGCCGCCGGTATGGCCAAGACCCCGGCCGGAAATCATCGGGACATAGGCGCCACAGGCCGCCAGCGCCGGCGCCAGCAAAAGCGAAGTGCAATCGCCGATACCGCCGGTGGAATGTTTGTCCAGCACCGGGCCGGGCAGATCCCATTGCAGCACTTTGCCGGAATCGCGCATGGCCCGGGTCAGC
>JALQTL010000082.1 GCA_023260935.1 Paracoccaceae bacterium | reverse complement strand
GGCGGCCGGCATGGGCGGGGCCGGTTTCGGTAAAGGCAAGCTCTTGCCCCGCCAGCGCGCCGAGGGCGGCCGCCATATCAAGGCGCAGGGCATCGCCGGGTTTGCGGTCCGTCATGGGGCGGTTGCGGCAGGTTCCGGGGTAGACCTGATGCGCGACCCCCTCTTGCGGCGCCGAGAGGGCGGCGCGGATATCGGACCGGGTGCAAGAACATGGATAGATGAGGCCCCGCGTGGAAAGCGTTTCAAGCCGCGCGTTATAGGCCGGGATGCGGGGGGCCTGATGCCAGACAGGGGCATCCCATGTCAGGCCAAGCCAGGCGAGGTCTGTTTCAATCTGGCGGGCCCATTCCGGCTTGCAGCGCTCAAGATCCGTATCTTCCATCCGGAGCAGAAATCGCCCGCCTGCGGCGCGGGCCATATCATGCGCAAGCATGGCGGAATAGGCATGGCCCAGATGCAGGGGGCCGGTGGGGGAAGGGGCGAAGCGGGTGACGAAAGCCACCTTATTGCTGCCCTTGCAGCCAGTGCTGGAAGGCGGCCTTCGCGCGGTCTGTATAGGCCTTGTAGCGATCCTTGCGGCCGCGCCGCCCGCCCCTTGCATCGATCGGCGGGAAGAGACCGAAGTTCACGTTCATCGGCTGGAAGCTTTTGGCCTCGGCCCCGCCGGTGATATGAGTGATCAGCGCGCCCATGGCTGTTTCCGGCGGGGGGGGCGGCAAGCTGCGGCCGAGGATTTCCGCGGCAGCCATCCGGCCGGCCAGAAGACCCATGGCCGCGGATTCGACATAGCCTTCCACCCCCGTCACCTGACCCGCAAAGCGCAGATGCGGCCGTGCCTTCAGGCGCATCTGGCTGTCAAGCAGGGTGGGCGAATTGATGAAGGTATTGCGGTGAATCCCGCCCAGCCGCGCGAAGGATGCCGCTTGCAAGCCGGGAATTCTTTTGAAGACATCGGTTTGCGCGCCGTATTTCATCTTCGTCTGGAAGCCCACGATGTTGTAGAGCGTGCCCAGTTTGTTATCCCGGCGCAGTTGCACAACGGCATAGGGCTTGACCGTGGGCTGGTGCGGGTTGGTCAGGCCCACGGGTTTCATCGGGCCAAAGCGCAGCGTTTCGCGCCCGCGTTCGGCCATCACCTCTATCGGCAGACAACCATCGAAATAGCCCGCCGTCTCGCCTTCATGAAACTCTGTCTTTTCGGCGGCCAGAAGCGCATCGATGAAACCTTCGTAATCGTCGCGCGTCATCGGGCAGTTGATATAGGCGGTCTGTTCCTCGGGCGTGTCGCCCTTGTCATAGCGCGACTGCATCCAGGCGACCGACATGTCGATGCTTTCGGCATAGACGATGGGGGCGATGGCGTCGAAAAAGGCCAGATGCTCGGCCCCGGTGACCTGACGGATGCTTTGTGCCAGTGCGCTGCTGGTCAAGGGGCCGGTGGCCACGATCCAGTTTCCGTCCGAGGGAAGTTCGGGAACCTCATCATAACTGACGGAAATCAGCGGATGGGCCTTGATCCGGGCGGTGACGGATTCGGCAAAGGGATCGCGGTCCACCGCTAGCGCGCCCCCCGCGGGCAGGCGGTGGGCGGCCGCCATTTCCATGATCAGCCCGCCGGCGGCGCGCATTTCCCAATGCAGAAGCCCCACGGCGTTGCGTTCATCATCATCCGACCGGAAGGAATTGGAACAAACCATTTCCGCCAGATGCCCGGTGCGGTGGGCAAAGGTGCCCACCTTGGGCCGCATTTCGTGGATCACGACGGGCACGCCCATGTTCGCGGCCTGCCAGGCGGCTTCCGATCCGGCCATGCCGCCGCCGATGATGTGCAATTGATCTGTCATGGCGCGGATGTAGCCCTGCGCGCGGCGGCAAACAAGGCCATGCGTTCTTCGGTGATGGCTTCGGCAGTGATCGGTCGGCCAAGGGCGGCGGCGGCATCAAAAAAGCCGGGCGCGGGCAGCCCCGGGGTCAGCCTTGCCTCCATAAGCGCCGCGCGGAAAGGGTAGTCCCGGGCGGCATCTTCGGCCATCAGCGCTTCCAGCGCGGCGGTCAGGTCCGACACGCGCCAGCCCAGATCGCGGGCCAGCGCGCCATATGTCATGGTCTGCCCCTGCGCGGCCAGCAGGGCCAGCCGCGCCGCCAGATCAGTCATCACCCTGTTCGGCCACGCGGGCAACGGTGACCACCTCTTCCTCGGCCGCGACAGAGAAGACCCGCACCCCACCGGCAGAACGCGAGCGGAAGCTGATCTGATCGACCGGCACCCGGATCGACTGACCGGAATCGGTGGCCAGCATGATCTGATCCGAAATCTCGACCGGGAAGGAGGCAACCACACGCCCGCCCCGCGGGCCGGGGGAAATGGCTTTCACGCCCATGCCGCCACGCCCGCGAACGGGGTAATCGTGGCTGGAGGACAGCTTGCCCGAGCCGCCGCGCGTGATGGTCAGGATCAGGTCTTCGGCGGCCGACATTTCGGCATAGCGTTCCTGGCTCAGCTGGCCTGCGACAACGGCTTCTTCCTCGTCATCGGCCTCGTCCTCGGTCACACCGGCCATCAGGCGGCGCTGTTTGAGGTAGGCCGCCCGTTCTTCGGGCGTTGCCTCGAAATGCCGGATGATGGACATGGAAACGACCTTGTCGCCTTCGGCCAGGCGAATGCCGCGCACGCCGGTTGACCCGCGCGACTTGAACACGCGGATGTCGGTGGTGGGGAACCGGATCGCCCGGCCGCCTTCGGTGACCAGCATCACATCGTCATCCTCGCCGGCAATCGCCGCATTCACAAGGCTGACGCCTTCGGGCAGGTTCATCGCGATCTTGCCGTTGCGTTTCACGTTGGTGAAGTCGGAAAGATCATTCTGGCGCACGTCGCCATCGCTGGTGGCAAAGACGATCTGAAGGTTGCCCCAGTCCTCTTCTGCCACGTCCACGGGCATCAGGGCAGCAATGGAGATACCCTGTTGGATCGGCAGGATATTAACCATGGCCTTGCCTCTGGCGGTGCGGCCCGCCAACGGCAGGCGCCAGGTCTTCATCTTGTAAACCATGCCATCGGTGGTGAAGAACAACAGCCAGGTATGCGTATTGGCCACGAACAGCGTGGTCACCACATCATCTTCCTTGGTGGCCATGCTGGACAGGCCCTTGCCCCCCCGGTTCTGGCTGCGGAATTCGGCCAGCGGCGTGCGCTTGATATAGCCGCCCGAGGTGATGGTCACGACCATATCCTCTCGCTCGATCAGGTCTTCATCTTCCATGTCGCCGGCCCAGTCGACGATTTCCGTCCGGCGGGGCACGGCGAAGGCGGCCTTCACCTCGCGCAGTTCGTCCGAGATGATGGCCATGATCCGGTCGCGGCTGCCAAGGATTTCAAGGTAATCCTTGATCTTTGCGGCAAGCTCTTCCAGTTCGTCGGTGATTTCCTTCACACCAAGCTGCGTCAGGCGTTGCAGCCGCAGGTCCAGAATGGCGCGGGCCTGTGTTTCCGACAGGTTATAGGTGCCATCCTCATTCATCTTGTGGGTGGGGTCGTCGATCAGCCGGATATAGGCGGCAATATCGGACGCGGGCCAGCGGCGCGTCATCAGCGTTTCGCGCGCCTCTGCCGCATCGGCGGATTGGCGAATGGTCTTGACCACCTCATCCACATTCGAGACCGCAACGGCCAGACCGCACAGGATATGGCTGCGCTCGCGCGCCTTGCGCAATTCACATGCCGTGCGGCGGG
>JALQTL010000026.1 GCA_023260935.1 Paracoccaceae bacterium | reverse complement strand
ACGCGGGCGATATCGATCTGTCGATCCTGGAACCCTGGGAAGAGCGCGAGGCGCTGCACCGGATGCGGGCAGAATGGGTCAACCTGCCGCTGGACCCGCCGCCAAATCTGGAGCAATTGCGCCAAGAGGCCATCGAGCTTCTTGAACGACAGGTGCGCCTGCAACTGCCCGAAGGCCAACCCCGGCGCGACGCCATCCTGACAGAGGCAAGTCTGGAGCTTTCAGGCTATCTGCGGCCTTTCGGGATTGAATCGCACGGTGGGTATGAAGCAACAATCTCACTGATCCTTGTCATTCTTGCCATCACCGAAGAAGTCGGCCTGCGCTACAAGGAACGCTGGGATGCCCCCCGCCCCAGCGAGGTGGAGCCCCGGTTGTGGACGTTCATTCCCAACCCGTCCCATGCCAGCTATCCCAGCAACCATTCGTTCCAGTCCTTTTCCGTGGCCTTCATGCTAAGCCGGATCATCCCTGAACATCCGGGCTGCGTCTCGCTGTATCGGTCGGCACGGCGGATCGCCGAAAACCGAGAATGGGCGGGGGTGCATTACCCGTCAGACAGCCTTGCCGGATACCATCTGGCGCGGATGGTGGCCCCGGTGCTGGAGCGTGTGCTGGAAAAGAACCTGCTGGCCGCCCAGGCCGAATGGATGTGAGGACAGAAGAACGATGACAGCCCCGACAGCATCCACCCAAACCTATCCCGCTTATGACGCGCTATGGCACCTTGTGGCCATGGGCGTGCTGGCGCCGGATCACAGCCCGAACGGCTGGGCCGCGCCCGAAGGCACCGCAGCGAAAAGCCGTGTGGCGGTGATCGATACCTCGGCCGCGATCAGCCATCCCAATCTGGCAGGGGCCATCAACCGCATGCTGGCGATTGACTTCTTTTCCGCAAGGTTAGGGTCTTTTTCAACAGCGGGCGCCGATGATCTGATCGGGGATCTTGGCCTTTCCGATGCTTCGGCCGTGGTGCAGGATCTGCCCCATGCGCAGGCACTGCTGGCAGAGCTTGCCGCCCGCCTGGCGCCCGGTCAACGAGCGTGGCACAAGGGGGTTCGCCCCGCGGTTTCCGAGGTGTTTTCGGCCCATGGCACCGCGATCTGCGGGCTGATCGGCGCGCGTCCGGTGCAGGTTCCGGCCAGCGCCAATGGCCTGCCGGAACCGGCGCCCGATCTGGTTCTGCCCTACTCTGGGGTTGATCCATTCTGCGAGATCGTGCCGATTTCCACAAATTTCGACACCGACCCCGAAGCCCTGATCCTTGCCTTTCTTTACGCCGAACTGATCGGTGCCGATGTGGTGCATCTGCCGCGTGTCATTCCCGACCCTGCCCGCACGCAGCCGGAACTTTCGGCCTATGTGCTGGATGATCTGGGTGGGCAATCGCTGGGCGATCTGGTCTGCCGGACCCCGGTTTCGGCAACGGAGAAAGAGCTTTGGGACGAGCTTCTGGAACTGATCGTGCGCATTTCCTTGCGCCGGCCAGTGGTTTGCGCCGCCGGCAATGCGAATGAGGAATTCGGGGTGTATC
>JALQTL010000450.1 GCA_023260935.1 Paracoccaceae bacterium | reverse complement strand
CTTGTCCTCGACTTCCTTGAGGCGGCGCTCGATGGCCCCCTTCAAGGATGCCTTGGAATCAAGGTCCGGGTTTTCCAGGTAGCCCTTGAGGATCTCGGGGTCCACGATGAGAGCGATGATCTTGGTCTGGTTCTCGATCAGGCGGGTGATATCGCCACCCATCCCGTTCGTTGATCCGGTCCAGTAGATGTCGATGCTGTCGCCCGGTTGAAGAAAGCCCGAAACGCCGGTCTGCACATCAACCTTGATGGCGAAGGCGCGCATACCCTTTTCAAGCTGGCCGGCAAGGCCGGGCGGATCGCCGGGCTTGGTGATCTTCACCGCCAGCACCGGTTCCATCTTTTCCATCTGCCTCAGCACGAAGCGTTCCTGATTGGTGCCGGGTGGGAAAAGCACGGCCTCTTCCAGGAACGAGCCTTCGGGAAGCGAATTCTTCGGCCAATAGACCAGTTCCACATCGTCCTTGGTCAGCGGGTCGCCATAGTTCTTGGCGTCCTTCAGCACATAGAGCTGGGTGATGGGGCCAATTCTGGCCATCATTTGTTGCTGCTGTTCCAGCGCCGACTGTGTCTTGCCGATGTAACCCTTGGCCATGTAGACCGCAGATCCGGCCAGACCTACGCCCGCGATCAGGACAAGTCCGAACATTCCACGCATTTCATTACCCCTTTCCCATTCCGGTCCCAGAAAGCAGGGGCCGGATCACCCCGTATGCACGCACGCCCGCATCAGGGGCGCGATGCCGCAGTATTGACGGCTTCGGCGATGGCAATGCCGCCTTCCTCGAAAACGGCTGGCGTCAGGATCGAGAACAGCAGAACGCCCAGGCCCACGACGGCGGCTGTCAGAACGACCCAATCCACAGTAACCGCGCCGGATTCTTCCGCCGCGAAGCGATTGATCCAGGATTTGCGCTTTTCAACTTCAAGAGTCATTCCGCTACCTTTCGCTCACGCCCGTTGTGGTGGATGTTCCCAGGGGCAGTGCCAATTACCTTTTCCGAACCGTCACCGGGTCTGCTGCATCATGCGGCAGTCCGGATTGGCAAAGGACGCGGACCGGGAAGCCGGGCCGCGTCCCTTGAAATCAACCGGGCAACCTCAGGCTGCCCTGCCAGGCATTAGCGGCCCAGCGCGGTTGCGTTCTGCAGGTCGGTCGTGATCTGGGCGCCAGCGGCGTCGATCGCGGGGGTGATCTGGTTCATGACGATCAGGCCCAGGCCGACAACGGCAGCGGTCAGCACGACCCAGTCAACAGTCACAGCGCCCGATTCGTCGTTCTTGAAGTTCTTGAAGATGTTCAGCAGTTTCATGGTCATTCTCTCTTTCACGAGTTGCTCTGGTCGTTCCAACCGTTCGGCTTGTCTTTCGGTCTGGCCTCTGTTCCGCGCCGTCTGCCGTTCGGTATGAACACGTTTTCCCCTTCAATCGTGGCAACATCTTGGACGGGACAAGGTCTTTTTCTGTCCTTTAGGAATTTCGCAGGAAATCATGTAAGTTTATGTTTTTTAAATAGAAAAAATTATCGTATCCGGTTCGCCCCAGTGCCATTCTGGTTCCAATTGGGGCAGAACTGCCTCAGTTTCCCGTTTTCAGGGGGCAAATCTGTGGTTTGAAACAGGGTTTTGTGAGATCAATGATGCAACAACAACAAATCCTGGGCATCGAGCAGCGATGCGATTCATCATTGGACTGACAGTCGCGGGCCTTTTGCTTGCGCCCCTTTCGGGTGCGGCCGAAGGCTTGACCGGTGAGCGCGACTTTACCTTCAAACGGATCAAGGTGGGTGAGCGCCCGGGAAACCGGACGCTGGTGCAGATCGATCCGGCCGAACAGGCCCGACTTCTGGCTCTGGCGCCGAAGGTGAAGGTGCGTCGCGAGGCGCCGGAAGAAGATGGGGCCGCACCGGTGGAAACCGCTTCGGCGCAGGCTCCGCTTGCACCCGTGCCGAAAAAGACGGCCGCTTATGACTGGTTCTGGAATACCGTGCCCACCGGGCGCGGCATGGCGGCTGATCGTTTTGGTCTGGCCATGGCCACGCTTTCCAAGGGGCCCTCGGGTGCATCTGTTGCCGGACCGCGCCTGCAGGATCTGCAGGGGCTGGCCGAAAACTATGGCAAGCAGATCTTGGCGGCCACCATCGGCACTGAAGTGTCACCCGCCCTCGCCCTTGCGGTGATCGCGGTAGAGAGTGCAGGGCGCGCGGATGCGCTTTCCTCTGCCGGGGCACAGGGGCTGATGCAGCTTATCCCCGCAACGGCCGAGCGTTTCGGCGTAAGCAATGCCATGGACAGTGCGCAGAACATCAAGGGCGGGGTCGCCTATCTGGACTGGCTGCTGAAAGAGTTTGACCGCGACCCGCTGATGGTTCTGGCGGCCTATAACGCGGGCGAGGGGGCGGTAAAGGCCAATGACGGTGTGCCGCCCTATGCCGAAACGCGTGATTATGTGCCAAAGGTTCTGGCAGCCTGGCAGGTGGCGCAGGGCCTGTGCCTGACCCCGCCCGAACTGGTGACGGACCCTTGCGTGTTCCGCGTCATCTCTTCGGGCGGTTAGGGCGCGCGCTCAGGCAGCAAAGGCATCTGCCCATTCGGGGTGCTTCTTGCGTTCTGCGTTCACGAAGGGGCAAAGTGGCATGACCTTCGCCCCCCGGGTCCGCATATCCGCAACCATGAAGGCCACAAGTTCGGCACCTGCGCCGGTGCCGCGAAGGGCGGCCGGAACCTCTGTATGGTCGGCAATGATCAGCGTGGGCGTCGTGACGGAAAAGGTTATTTCCGCCTCGACCCCGTTGCGGCGCAGGACATAGCGGCCCTTTGATCCGAAATCCTCGCGCTGGATCCCATCAGTTGACAAGGGTTGCCTCGGTCGCGGCACGCAGTTCGGCCTCGGTCACGCCATCGGCCAATTCCACGATCTTCAGGCCGCCCGGCACCACGTCCAGCACGCCAAGGTTGGTGATGATGCGGTCCACCACGGCCTTGCCGGTCAGCGGCAGGGTGCAAGCTTTCAACACTTTCGATTCGCCGTGCTTTGATGTGTGATCCATCACCACCACCACGCGGCCCACACCCGCCACAAGATCCATCGCCCCGCCCATGCCCTTGACCAGCTTGCCCGGGATCATCCAGTTTGCCAGATCACCATTTTCCGCCACCTCCATCGCGCCCAGAATGGCCATGGCGATCTTGCCGCCGCGGATCATGGCAAAGGACTGGGCGGAGTCGAAATAGGCGGTCTGCGGGAGTTCGGTGATGGTCTGCTTGCCGGCGTTGATCAGATCGGCGTCTTCCTCGCCCTCGAAGGGAAATGGGCCCATCCCCAGCATCCCGTTTTCCGATTGCAGCGTGACCTCGATCCCTTCGGGGATATAGTTCGACACCAGCGTCGGAATGCCGATGCCAAGGTTCACATACCAGCCATCCTGCAATTCCTGCGCGGCGCGGGCGGCCATCTGATTGCGGTCCCAGGGCATGTTCGTCTCCTTTCAGGCGATGCGTTTTCCGGTCAAGGCCGGATGAAGGTCGGGGTAAAGGTCAGGGATATGGCGAGCCATCGCCTGAAGGGCGATCAGGCCATAGGATGCATTCATGTGCCGCGCGTCGCGACCGGGTTCTTCAAGGAACTGCGTCTTTGTCAGAAAGGCGCGGTCCTGCGTTTCGGGCGGCTGCAAGACCAGCATCAAGCCAAGCGCCTTGTGCGCTTCCATCAGTTCTTCATCATAGATCGCTTGCAGATCCGCCGCCCGCGCCAATCGGGCCACCGCAGCCGGCACGGGTTCGTGCAAAGGGCCCGGTTCCGTGACGCTGGCCGCGGGATAGGGGGCGGGCATCAGGATGAACCGGCCATCCAGCGCGGTGCGGGCGTTCTGGGCATGCAATACCGCCATGATTTCGGCCCTGAGCGCTGCCCGCAGGAACCCTTCGCTGACGCCAAGCGCCCCGCTGCGGTTGCCCCAGTCCAAGGGGTGCAGGGCCCGCATGAAGCCCTGAGCCGGGCGCAGACCATAGCGTAAGCCCACCAGCAGGATATGGTCATAGGCCGTCAGGTCCACATGGTCCTGCCGGTTCCATTGCCCGGCCTTTCTCTGGCTGACGGCATCCTCGGGATCAGGGCGCAGGATGCCCGATTCATCCTGACGGGCCTTGGCAAAGGCCGCACCGGGAAGCCCCCAGAAATCGGTTGTGACGCCGGGCCACTCCGGCGCGGCTACGGGAAGGGCGCGGCGCAGGGTGGCTGCATGCGAATTGCCAAGGACCAGCAGCCGCGTCATCGCCGCGGCCCGCCGGAATCGTTCAGCACCTCTTCGCAGATCGCCTCGTCCACATCCTCCGGATCCTCGGCCCGGCCCGAGGTCCGGGCAGCATCGGGCAGGTCATTGGCGGAAAGAACATCGGGGTGCAGATCGTGGGCGGCCAGAAAATGGCCCAGCACCACGGCAATACCCTTGGGCGTGGGGGTGCGCAGGTTGGGCTGGAAGAAAGCGCCCCGAGCGGCGGGATTGGTGATGATCTCGTATGAGGGAAAGTAATCCACCCCGTCATCTTCGGCCATCATCGTGGCCACCGCCGCCCGCAGGATCGCCTTGCAGGCCGCGGTTGCGACCAGCACATGCCCGCCCCCCGCCGTGGCAACCAAAGGCCCCGGCGCAACCGTCAGGATCAGCCGCACCGCATGGTTCAACCCGCGCAGATGGGCCAGTATGGCGCGCAGATCGGCCACCACATCGTCATGCGAGAGGGCAAGAAACCCGATGTCGGCGCCTTTCGGGGCATCCGCAATCACCCCCGGGGCCGTGGGATAGACCGTGCCCGTTGGTCGGTCCTGCCATGTTTCCGTCAGGCCCAGTGTCAGGATCACCACATCGGCCTGACCCATGGCGCGCGAAACCGCCGCCAGATGCTGCTTGCGCGCGGCCAGCACGGCGCTTGCCATGGCAAAGCCGCCCGGATCTACGTTGGGGCGCAGCGCATCGTAAAACCTGCCATCCCTTGCCCAGACAGGATGCGCAGGTTTGCGCGTGCCCGCGGCCTCTTCCAGCAACTGCCGGAAATGGCGCGGCGTATAGATATTGCCGTAACGCGCCGAAAAGGTGCCATAGAAGAAGCGCCCCGCCACCTCGGGCGCCACCCCTTCGGGCGCCGGTTCCGTCTCGACCACGGTGAAATCCGCCGCCTTCAGCGCCCGGTGCACATGCTGGGCAAAGCAACTGCCCGCGGTGACGATGGCGGTATCGCGCGTGACCGCAAATCGCGGGTCATAAACCCCGCGCAGCCGCCCGGGCCTGCGTGTCGCCACCGCGCTGCGCCAGAAGGCGCGCGCATCCAGCGCATCATAGGGCGATCCGGGCATGGCCGGGCCCCTTTCAGGCGGCTTCGCGCTTGCGCACGGTGCGCTGTTCTATGCGCTTTTCGTGGTCGCCCTGAATGATCCGGTGCACATAGATGC
Organism: Paracoccaceae bacterium; assembly: GCA_023260935.1. Classification (GTDB taxonomy): domain Bacteria; phylum Pseudomonadota; class Alphaproteobacteria; order Rhodobacterales; family Rhodobacteraceae; genus Pseudotabrizicola. The sequence goes on along the minus strand of JALQTL010000450.1, from coordinate 12,386 downwards.
CGGGCAGATGGATATGGTCGGGGTCAAGGCTGCCCAAGGGCACGATCTCCTCCACCTCGACCACGCAGACCTTGCCACAGGTGGCAGCGGGAGGGTTGAAGTTGCGCGCGGTCTTGCGGAACACCAGGTTACCCGACGGGTCGGCCTTCCAGGCCTTGACGATGGACAGATCGGCCACGATGCCGGTTTCCAGAACATAATCCTTGCCGTTGAAGGATTTGACCTCCTTGCCCTCGGCAATAACGGTGCCCACGCCGGTGGCTGTGTAAAAGCCCGGGATGCCCGCGCCGCCCGCCCGCATCCGCTCGGCCAGCGTGCCTTGCGGGTTGAACTCCAGCTCCAGCTCGCCGCTCAGATACTGGCGCATGAATTCGGCATTCTCGCCTACATAGGACGAGATCATCTTCTTCACCTGCCGGGTTTCCAGCAGCATGCCAAGGCCAAAGCCGTCAACGCCCGCGTTGTTCGAGGCAACCGTCAGATCCTTCGTTCCCGCATCGCGGATCGCCGCGATCAAGAGCTCGGGAATGCCGCAAAGGCCGAACCCGCCCGACGCGATGAACATCCCGTCGAACAACACCCCGTCAAGCGCCGCCGCGGCATTCGGATAGATCTTTTTCATGGTGTTTCCGTCCCTGCAAAGCTTTGTCGATATAAAGCGAGGTGATGGCTGGGAAGTCAATCGCCGCGGCGCGGCATGCGCGGCTTGGGCGCGGTGGCGGCGATTGTCATCATGCACCACCTGTTCTAAGGGATGACCGCAGCGGGCCCCTTTTGGCGGGCGTGGTGGAACGGTAGACACATGCGACTTAAAATCGCTAGGGCAATGCCCGTGCGGGTTCAAATCCCGCCGCCCGCACCAGGGGCCCGCCAGGAAGAAACCGCCAGTGTGCGGATGCGGGTTTTCGCAGACAGCGAAGGCCAAAGGGCGCATCATGGGGGCGCCTGATAGGGGTTATCTATCGTGGCGCTTGTGCAAGGGGCGGTCGGGATGACGCAGGACAGCAACCGATATGTCGCAAAGGGCGTGGCCCATGTTGATCTGCCGGTTTTCCGCGAACCGGTGCAGGTCACCTTCGTGCTGCTGCCGAAGTTCACCATGCTGGCCTTCGCCTCGGCCATCGAACCGATGCGGATCGCCAATCAGTTGACCGGCCAGATCCTGTTCCGCTGGCAGACGCTGTCGGCCGATGGCATGCCCGTCAGTTGCTCCAATGGGGTGCCTGTGATGGTGGATGGCTCCTTTGTCGGCACCCAGCCCGATGGCCTGATCCTTGTCTGCTCTGGGGTAGAGCCCGAAAATCAGGTCAGTGCCGCGCTGGGGGATTGGCTGCGCGGCTTGTGGCGGCGCGGGCGGACAGTGGGGGGGCTTTGCACCGGCGCTTATGCGCTGGCCCGGGCGGGCATCCTGAAGAACCGGCGCTTTACGCTGCACTGGGAAAATCTGGCCGGCTTTTCCGAAACATTTCCCGACCTTCATGCCGCCCGGCAGGTGTTCTGCGTGGATGACCGGATCATGACCTGTGCCGGGGGGGTGGCGGCGGCCGACCTGATGCTGAAGCTTATCCACGACAGATACGGCATGGCGCTAAGCCAGGAAGTGATGAACATGTGCCTGCTGACCCGTCGCCGGACCGAGGCGGATGAGCAGACCACATCGCTTGCCGCCCGGCTGGGCACGCGCCATGAAAAGCTGATCGAGGCGGTGGCATTTCTGGAGGCCCGGATCGAGGAACCCTTCGATCTGGACGCCTGCGCGGCCAAGTTGAAACTATCGCGCCGCCAGATCGAGCGATTGTTCAATCGCTATCTTGGGGTCACGCCGGTGCGCTACATGAACGACCTGAGGTTGCAACGGGGGCGTGCCCTGCTGGCCGAAACAGATATGAGCGTGACCGATGTGGCAATTGCCTGCGGCTATGCCAGCACATCGCATTTTTCCAAGTCTTTCCGCCAGAAATACGGGCTTTCGCCCTATAGATTCTCGCATTTTGGCAAGTAGGGCGGGGCTGCCGCCTGCCGTCACCGCTGGGCCGGGGCGCGCTGACGCAACGTAATCTGTTCGCCTGCGGGGTGTGTTGTTGCGTTTTGGTCATAGCCAAACCGTTAACAGCCTGTTAACATTTCGCAAAAGACGAGCAGAACAAAAAAACAAGAAAGCAGACAGGCATGGGAACGAGCTCGAAGAGCACGTTTGTCATCTCTTGGTCGCAAACCGAAATCGACGGGATGGCTTCGGCCGCCCTTGATGCGGTATCCGTCGGCGCGTCATGGCGCTGGGTTGGCACGCCGGTCCGGGTTGATGGGGCGGGTGGCACCATGGTGCTGGACGGGGCGGAAGGGGCCACAGAGATACGCAAGCGTGCCGCGCGGATGGTGCGGCGGCTGATCGGTGCGGCGGTGGCCGGGGCGGTGCCGGCAGAAACGGCTTGCGCGGATGATGAAACCGATCCGGATCAAGGCTTCATCGTGACGGACGGGCACCAGAGCTGGTCTGTCACCATCCTGTCGGTGCCCGATACCGGGGCCTATCTTCTTATGTTCGTGGGTGATCCGCCGCCTTCGGGGCAGGATCTTTGGATCGTGCGCACCTCGATCGACCGGACCGAAACGGCCCCCGGGCACAAGGGGGCAGGCGGGGTGATCTGCTTCACGCCGGGCACCCGGCTTGCCACGCCCCAGGGGCTGCGCCGGATCGAGGATCTGCGTCCGGGCGATCGGCTGCTGACCAAGGACAACGGCGCGCAAGACATTCTGTGGACAGGGCAGCGCCGCATGTCGGGCGCGCGGCTTTACGCAATGCCGCATCTGCGCCCGATCCGGTTCAAGGCCGGTGCGCTGGGCATCGACAGGCCGGATCAAGATCTTCTGGTTTCCCCGCAGCACCGGATGCTGCTGAACGGTTCGGCGGCGCAAGCGCTGTTCAACACGGACGAGGTGTTGGTCAAGGCCGAAGACCTGCTGAACGATGCCACGATCTGCGTCGATCATGCCTTGCGCGAAGTGACCTATGTTCATGTGCTGCTGGACCGGCACAACATCATCTGGGCAAACGGACTGGAAACCGAAAGCTTCCATCCGTCGAATTGTGCGCTGGATACGATCGAGGTCTCGCAGCGCAGTCGTCTGTTGTCCTTGGTGCCGGGAATTGATGCCAACCCCGCGCGCTATGGCGATTATGCGCGCCGCAACCTGTCATCTTCCGAAGCCGCGATCCTGCGGCATGACATGGCGGGCTAAGCGCTGTTGACTCTGCCCTTTGCGGCTGTATAAGGCCGCGCAAGTCCCCGCGGGCAACCCCGGGGGCTTTTCATTGGTGTTGGTGGACCGCGCAAGCGGAAACCTGTCGCCCCGCATGGGGAAAAGGACAACGCCCTTCGTAACGCAAGAAGGAGATCAGACGGTGACCAAACGCACCTCTGCCAAGTACAAGATCGACCGCCGCATGGGCGAAAACATCTGGGGCCGTGCCAAGTCCCCGATCAACAAGCGCGAATATGGCCCCGGCCAGCACGGGCAGCGCCGCAAGGGCAAGCTTTCCGATTTCGGCACCCAGCTGCGCGCCAAGCAGAAGCTGAAGGGCTATTACGGTGACCTGACCGAAAAGCAGTTCCGCAAGATCTATGGCGAAGCCGAGCGCGTGCGCGGCGACACCGGTGAGATGCTGATCGGCCTTCTGGAGCGTCGTCTGGATGCTGTCGTCTACCGCGCCAAGCTGGTGCCGACGATCTTTGCCGCACGCCAGTTCGTGAACCATGGCCATGTCACCGTGAACGGCCGCCGCGTGAACATTGCGTCCTATCGCGTCAAGGAAGGCGATGTCATCGAAGTGCGCCAGAAGTCGAAGCAGCTGGCCATCGTGCTGGAAGCCGTGGCGCTGACCGAACGGGACGTGCCGGATTATCTGGAAGTCGATCACAACAAGATGGTTGTGACCTTCGTCCGCACCCCGGGCCTGTCGGATGTGCCCTATCCGGTGCAGATGGAACCGAACCTCGTCGTCGAATATTACGCGAAGAACTGATCTTTCGCGATATGGCTTTGCAGGGGCTGTCCTTTCGGGCGGCCCCTTTTGCTTTGGCTGCTGCGCCGATTATCCCACTGGCCTTGGGCGCGCTTGCCCGCTAGAACGCGCGCACAAGCTGGAGCCGCGCCATGAACGAAACCATCCGCCCTCAACCCGGCATTCTTGACATTGCCCTTTATCAGGGCGGCAAGGCGCATGTGGCGGGCGTGGCCAATGCGGTCAAGCTCAGCTCGAACGAAAACCCCTTCGGCCCGTCCGACAAGGCCAAGGAGGCCTTCGCCAAGACGGTGCACAATCTGCACCGCTATCCCAACACAGACCACAAGGCGCTGCGCGAAGCCATTGGCGAAGTGCATCACCTTGACGCCGACCGCATCATCTGCGGCGTCGGCTCGGATGAGATCATCACTTTCCTGTGCCAGGCCTATGCCGGCCCGCGGGATGAGGTGGTGTTCACAGAACACGGCTTTCTGATGTATCGCATCAATACGCTGGCGGTCGGGGCGACCCCGGTTGAAGTGCCAGAGCGTGAGCGGATGACCGATGTAGATGCCATCCTGAAGGCCTGCACGAACCGCACGAAACTGGTCTTCATCGCCAATCCCAATAACCCCACCGGCACCATGATCTCTCCCGCCGAAATGGAGCGTCTGGCCGAAGGCCTGCCCAAACAGGCGATTCTGGTGATCGACGGGGCTTATGCGGAATATGTCGAAGGCTATGATGGCGGGGCGGGGCTTGCCACCGCGCGCGAGAATGTCTTTGTCACCCGCACCTTTTCCAAGATCTACGGCCTTGGCGGCCTTCGCATCGGCTGGGGCTATGGGCCGCGCCATATCATTGATGTGCTGAACCGCATCCGCGGGCCCTTCAACCTGTCCAACACACAGCTTGAAACCGCCGAGGCCGCGGTGCGCGATCAGGAATGGGTGACAAAGTGCCGGACAGAAAACGCCCGCATGCGGCATTGGCTGGCCGAGGCGCTTGCCGAAATCGGGGTTCCGTCCGACATCAGCATGGCTAATTTCGTGCTGGCCCGCTTTGGCAGCGTGGAAGAGGCCGAGGCCTGCGATGAATTCCTTCAGGCACAGGGCCTGATCGTGCGCCGCGTGGCCGGCTACAACCTGCCCAACTGCCTGCGCATCACCGTGGGCGACGAAGCGTCGTGCCGCCGCGTGGCCCATGCCGTCGGGCAGTTCAAGGGGTTGAAATGACGGTGATCTATAACCGCGTTGCCCTGATCGGCCTTGGCCTGATTGCCAGTTCCATGGCCCATGCCATGCGCCAGTTCGGGCTGGCCGGTCAGATTGTCGGGCATGCCAAATCGGCTGAAACCCGGGAAATCGCGCGCAGCCTTTTCTGTGACGAGGTCTTTGCCACGGCGGCAGAGGCGGTGAAGGGCGCCGATCTGGTGGTTTTGTGCGTGCCGGTCGGGGTGATGGGCCAGATAGCGGCTGAAATTGCACCACATCTTCAGCCCGGTGCCACGGTCACGGATGTGGGGTCGGTCAAGGCGGCGGTGGTTGAGGCGGTTGGCCCACACATTCCGCAGGGCGTACATTTCATTCCCGGCCACCCGATTGCCGGCACCGAACATTCAGGGCCAAGGTCCGGCTTTGCCACCTTGTTCCGCAACCGCTGGTGGCTTCTGACGCCGCTGCAAGGGGCCGATCCGGAAGCCGTGGCACGGCTGCGGCGGCTTTTGGAAGGCATGGGTGCCAATGTCGACGAAATGGATGTGGCCCATCATGATCTGGTGCTGGCCGTTACCAGCCACACGCCGCATCTGATTGCCTATACGATGGTGGGCGTTGCCGAACACATGCGGCGGGTATCGAATTCCGAAGTGGTAAAGTATTCCGCTGGCGGTTTCCGCGATCTGACGCGCATCGCCGCCAGCGACCCGGTAATGTGGCGCGATGTGTTTCTGACGAACAAGGACGCCGTGCTGGATATCCTTGGCCGCTTCACGGAAGAGCTTTTCGTGCTGCAACGTGCGATCCGCATGGGTGATGGCGATCACCTGCATGCCTATTTCACCCGCACCCGCGCCATTCGGCGTGGCATCATCGAGGCCGGCCAGGATACATCGGCCCCCGATTTCGGCCGGTCTGTTCCCGCGGCCGGACAAGGCAAGGACTGATGCGTTCGGGCGGCCCCCTGCGGCTTGCCACGCTGTTGTGGCTGGTGGCGGGTGTGGCCTTTGCCGAAGCACCCGGCACATCCATCCGGCCCATGGCAAAGCCGGCCCTTTCCCCCCCGCCCTCAAGTGGCCAGCCCCCCTTGGCGGCGCCAATTGCCGCTGCCGAGCCGGTTGCGCTTCCAATGACACTGCGTCCCCGGGCGCGCCCGACTGGTCTGCTGATGCCGCCGCCCCTTGGCCAGACCGGCAGCCCGCAAGCCGAAGCCGGCGCTCAGGCGGCGCCCGCGCCCGCGCCGCAGACCCGCGGCCTTTTCGGCTTTCTGCGGCCATCGCGCCGACCTGAAGGGATGGCGTCGCCCAAGGAAGCGGCGGCAGTGCGTGACCGGCCATCGAAACGGGCGGCAGCACCGGTCAAGGGGTCGATCTGCGGCGATCCCGCAATAAGGGGCGAGCCGCTGGCCCCGATCAAGGGCAAGGTCAAGGGCTGCGGCATCGCTGATCCGGTCCGGGTGACCGCGATCAATGGCATCCGGCTGTCAACCGGCGCCACGGTTACCTGCGATACCGCGCGCGCCCTGAAAAGCTGGGTGTCAAAGGCAGTGGAACCGGTCTATGGCAAGGGCAGGGTGGTAGAGTTGAAGGTGGCGGCCAGCTATGCCTGCCGGCCCCGCAACAACCAGCGCGGCAGCCGCATTTCCGAACATGGCCGCGGCAATGCCATCGATATTTCCGGCTTCGTCTTTTCTAACGGAAAGGAGGTTTCCGTGCTGGGCGGCTTTGACCGTAAGATGCGCCAGGCGCACAAGGCAGCATGTGGCATCTTCGGCACCACGCTTGGCCCCGGATCGGATGGCTTTCACGAAGACCACCTGCACTACGATGTGGCCCGCTATCGCAATGGCCCCTACTGCCGCTGAACCAGCCAGGGCGCGGGGCCAAGGGGCAGCGGTCCAAGTCGCATCTGCCCGGCGTTAAAGGCAAGTGGCAGGTTCAGCGCCGTGCCATCGCCCGATTGTGCGGCAAGGGTTTCCAGCATGCGTTCTACCGTTGGCGCGACCTCTGGCTTGATCAGGCCCGTGGCCGTCATCAGCCCCACCAGATGCCGCCAGCCTTCGATCCGCACATCCAGCCGGCCGTCCGGCACGCCGCGGTCAAACACCAGATCACCCTTCACGAAAACCGTCAGGGCGCCCCATGCCAGCACCGCCTCGCGCAGGGTGAAGGCGGTCAAGTCTGGCCGTGTCTGGCGGGCATGCCGATCAATCGGGGCGGAAAAGCCGGCAAAGGCATCCAGCCGGATCCGGTCAATGGCGGGCGGCAGGTCAGGCAGGGCAGCGGTCAGGCCTGGGTCGGGGGCAATCCCCGTCACCTCCAGCCCGATTTCATGGCTGTTTGTCCGCGTCGGGTCCAGCCTTGTGGCAAAGCGCAGTTCCTCGGCCGTCAGGCGCGCGCCATCTTCCGCCGTCACCGCAAGGCCCGTTCCCACCAGCGTGGTCCGGTCCAGCGCCAGATCCGGGCCGGGTGTCACCACAAGGCTGGCCTGCAACTTCCCGTCAGAGGCGATCGTCAGCCGATCCCGCGGCGTGGTCAGCACCTGTTCGGGCGGAAAGGCCAGGATCACATGCCAGGGTTTGTAGGAAAGTGACAGGATCTGCACAAAGGGCGCCGACCAGTCCAGCCCCTTGACCGGGTCGGCCAGATGCGGCGCGTCAATGGTCAGGTCGAACCGGTTGGGAAAGCCCGCCACCCGGTGCCCGGCCTTTTCCGCCACAAGGCCCTGCCGGCTGGCGGATTGGAAAAAGCCTTCCGTGGCGCGGTCAACCGCCCGCTGGCCGACAAACCAGTAGCCCGACCAAAGCGCCACCAGCACCACCGAAACCCAGATCAGAACCCGCATGGAGCAACCTTTTCTTTCCGCCTCGATTGCTGTTTAGAGGGCGGGAAGCAGGAGGGCCAGTCACTTGCCCGAGACAATGTGGGTCTTTGGATACGGATCGCTGATCTGGAACCCGGAATTTCCGGTGGCCGAAGCACGGGTGGCGCGCGTGCAGGGGTGGCACCGGTCGTTTTGCATGCGGTCGATCCATCATCGCGGGTCGGAAACCGAACCGGGGCTGGTTCTGGCACTGGATGCGGCGGAAGGCGCGTGTTGCGATGGCGTGGCCTTTCGCGTGGTCGACGGGGCCGAGGAAGCAACGCTGGCCCTGCTGCGCGAACGTGAACTGATCTCAAGCGCCTATCTGGAAACCTGGCTTTCCGCCGATCTGGCCGGGGGCGGCACGGTGCGGGCGCTGTGCTATGTGATCGATCCCCAGCATGTGCAGTATTGCGGTGGGCTGGATCTGGAAACACAGGCCCAGATCATTGCGCGGGCCGTGGGCGGGCGGGGGCCCAACCGTGATTACCTGTGGTCTACCGCCGCGCATCTGGCAGATCTGGGAATTGCCGACAAAGACCTGAACTGGCTGGCCCGGCGGGTGCGGGCCCTCGCCGGGGGCTGACGCGGCGGGCCCATCGGCTTTTCCTTGGAATTTCTGCGGACTGTCGCTTATTGTGCCCTTGGGCAGAACAAACGGGCAGGCAGCGCCTGATGGAAAAGACAAAGGCCGGTATTCCTTCCGGGCCAAGGACTGAACCCAGGGGGGTGCCGCGATTGCGCGTGGCGCCCACGTTCAGCCAGCCGATCCAGCAGATTGTCACCATGCTGGTAATCAGCGGGCTTGTCGCGGCGGGGGCATGGCTGATCCACGCCCAGGTGGCCGAGGTTTTCCTGTCGAACCTCTGGCTCAACGGGTTCATCGCCTTTGTTTTCCTGCTGGGGGTACTGACCTGTTTTTGGCAGGTGGTGATCCTTGTTCAGTCCGTCAGCTGGATTGAAGGTTTCGTGACCGAGGCGCGGGGGCATCAGTTGCACCGCCCGCCCCGGCTTCTGGCGCCGCTGGCATCGCTGTTGCGGTCCCGCGGGGCGCAGATGCAGATTTCCGCCAGCTCCTCGCGGTCGATTCTTGAATCGGTGGCAACCCGTATTGATGAAGCGCGCGATATCACCCGCTATCTTACAAACCTGCTGATCTTTCTGGGGCTGCTGGGCACCTTCTATGGCCTTGCAACCACGGTTCCGGCGGTTGTGGAAACCATCCGATCCTTGGCCCCGGCCGAAGGTGAAGGCGGGATGTCGGTCTTTGGCAAGCTGCTGGGGGGGCTTGAATCCCAGCTCGGCGGCATGGGTACGGCCTTTTCGTCCTCGCTGCTTGGGCTTGCCGGTTCGCTGGTCGTGGGTTTGCTGGAGCTTTTTGCCGGCCATGGCCAGAACCGCTTTTACCGCGAGCTTGAAGAATGGCTGTCATCGATCACCCGGTTGGGCTTTTCCAGCGGTGACGGCGAGGGGGAGGGCGAGTCGGTTGCTGCGGGCGTTGGGGTGGCACTGGACCAGATGGCCCAGCAGATGGATGTGCTGCAATCGCTGGCGGTGCAGGCCGAAACGGCACGGGCGCGCACCGATGCCCAGCTTGCGGAACTGACCGGCGCGCTTGCCATCCTTGCCGAACGGATGCAGGCCGAATCCGGGCAGGCCGCCGCTTTGGCGCGGATTGCCGAAGGGCAGGAAAGGTTGATTGCCGCCATGGGGTCGGCGGAAAGCGGGCTTGCTTCGGATGCCGAGGCGCGCATGCGCCTGCGGTCGATCGATGTGCAGCTTCTGCGCATTCTTGAAGAAATCGCCGCCGGCCGGCAGGAAAGCATTGCCGACCTGCGCGCCGATCTGACCGCGCTGACAGCAGCCGTACGGCAACTGGCCCGCACCGGGCTGGGGCGATAGGCCATGCGTCTGTCGCGCCGCAGGGACAACGCGATCATCTGGCCCGGATTTGTCGATGCGGTAACAACGCTTCTGATGGTGCTGATGTTCGTGCTGACCATCTTCACCGTCATGCAGTCGGTGCTGCAAGAAACCATCACCACACAAGACAGCGAATTGGACAGCCTGACCGATCAGGTCTTGCAACTGGCTGATGCGCTGGGTCTGGAACGGCGCAAGGTTGGCGAGTTGCGCAGCGAAGTCGGCTCGCTTCGGGCCAGTCTGGCCGAAGCCACGGCCCAGGGAGAGCAGCAGGCTTCCACCATTACGGCGCTGACCGCCCAGCTTTCCGCCCGCGAGGCAGAGCTGGCCCAGGCGTCGGCGCGGATCGCCAGTTTCGAGGCGCAGGTCGCCAGCCTGCTGGCCGATCGCGATGCCGCCCAGGCCGAGGTTGCGGGCCTGACCGCGCGGCTGGTGGCGGCTGAAGGGGCGCGCGATACGGAACTTGCCCGGGCCGAAGGCCTTGCGGCCAGCCTTGCCGATCTGGAAGCCGCGCAGGCCCGCCTCATTAGTGAAAAAGAGGCGCTGGATCTGGCGCTGGCCAAGGCCCGTGAAGAGGTTGACGCCAGTGCCGAGGCCGCCCGCCTTGCCGCAGCTCGGCGCGAGGCGCTGGAGGCGCTGGTTGCCGATCTTCAGGCCAAGGCGGCGAAAGAAGGCGCTGCCCTTGCCGCGACGCGTGCCGATCTGCAAGCCGCCCAGACCCGGCTATCGGCAGAGGAAGAGGCGCGTCTGGTGGATGCGGCGGCGCTGGAAGCCCTGCGCGCGCGCCTTGCGTCTGCGGATGAGGAGTTGACTTCGATGACCCTTGCGCTGGAAGAACAGCGCCGGCGGGCCGAAGAAACGCTGACCTTGCTGGCCGCCACCCAGACCGATGCGGTCAAGGCCGTCAGCGAAGCCAACCGGCGCGAGGCCGCGCTTGCGGCGGCCGAGCGTGCCCTGACGGCCGAGCAGCAGAAGGTGATCGAGGGTGCGCAACGGGTGGCGCTTCTGAACGAACAGATCGCCGCGCTGCGGGCGCAGCTGGGTTCCTTGCAGGCCGTTCTGGATGATGCGCAAGCGCGGGATGCGGCCGCGCAGGTGCAACTTTCGTCGATGGGCAACCAGTTAAACGCGGCACTGGCGCAGGTGGCATCCGAACAGCGCCGGCGGGCCGAACTGGAAGAGGCAGAGCGCAAGCGGCTGGAACAGGAAAAAGCCAATCTGGAAAAATTCCGCAGCGAATTCTTCGGGCAACTCAGCCAGTTGCTGTCCGGCCGGGAAGGCGTGCGCGTGGTGGGGGACCGCTTCGTATTTTCCAGCGAGGTGCTGTTTCAACCCGGCTCGGCCGATCTGGCGCCCGAAGGGATGGCGCAGATTGCCAGTGTGGTTGAAATACTGAATGAAATCCGCGGCGAAATTCCGGCTGGGATCGATTGGATCATCCGGGTCGATGGGCATACCGACAACGTGCCCCTGTCGGGCTTTGGCGAATTTGCCGATAACTGGGAACTGTCACAGGCGCGGGCCCTGTCTGTGGTGCGTTTCATGCAGAACCAACTTGGCTTTCCGCCAGACCGGCTGGCCGCCACCGGTTTTGGCGAATACCGCCCCGTGGCGCCGGGTGACAGCGAAGAAGCCCGGGCCCAGAACCGGCGGATCGAACTGAAGCTGACCGAGCGCTGACCCTGCGCCCCGTGCTTGGATTGCCGCAGAAAAAGGGCCCCCGAGCCGTTGCGCGGGGGCCTTTCCGTTTCGTCCCTGAGGTTTATTCCGCCGTCAGCAGGGGCGGCTTCGATCCGGTCAGACGCGGTTTCTGCGGCTCGGCGATCTGAAGTTCGATCTGGTCGTCCTTCAACGCCACCCGCACGACGCCGCCCTTCATCAAGCGGCCGAACAAAAGTTCTTCGGCCAGCGGCTTCTTGATGTGTTCCTGGATCACCCGGCCCAGCGGCCGTGCGCCCATCTTGTCATCATAGCCGCGTTCGCCCAGCCATGCCGCGGCCTCCGGGGTCAGTTCGATGTGAACGCCACGGTCGAGCAACTGCGCTTCAAGCTGCAGAACGAATTTTTCCACCACCTGCAGGATGATTTCCTTGGACAGCGGGGCGAAGGAAATCACCGCATCCAGACGGTTGCGGAATTCCGGCGTGAAGGTCCGTTCGATGGCTGCGGTATCTTCGCCCGTCCGCCGGTCACGGCCAAAGCCGATTGCCGCTTTCTGCATGTCAGACGCGCCCGCGTTCGATGTCATGATCAGGATGACATTGCGGAAATCCACCTGCCGGCCGTTGTGATCGGTCAGCTTGCCGTGGTCCATGACCTGCAGCAGGATGTTGTAGACATCCGGATGTGCCTTCTCCATCTCGTCGAGCAGCAGCACG
>JALQTL010000399.1 GCA_023260935.1 Paracoccaceae bacterium | reverse complement strand
AGGCCCCGCCCGCAAAGAGGAAGTTTTCCACCCCGCTGACGGTGACCTGACCACCGGCATGGGTGATCACCAGCGCTTCTTCCGGCCCCGCCACGGTGACGCCCGAGACCCGCAGGGGCAGGATCGCAAGATCATCGCCCTCCCCGCCTTCCAGAAGGTCATTGCCCTGCCCGCCTTGCAGCGTGTCATTGCCTGCCCCGCCTTGCAGCGTGTCATTGCCGTCGCCACCGCTCAGATGGTCGTCGCCCGCCCCGCCCTGCAACTGGTCATCGCCCGTGAGCCCGCGCAGCGCCATGCCCGCATCGGTCGCGCTCAGCGCATCATTGCCGTCGCTGCCGAAAAGCTCGGCCCGGAAACGCTGGACCCAGATATCGGCGGAGGCGTTTTCGGTCGAACTTGCCGAAGCCTCCCCCACGATGAAGAAGAGCATCGTGCCATCGTCGGTGAATTCGAAATGGCCGGGCGAGTTGTTGTAACTGCCGCCGAAATAGGACACGCCGGGAAACAGCGCCCGCGAGGCGATGTCCACCGCCTCGCCGACCGGCACGCCTTCGGCATCGAAGCGCAGGGCCTTGGTGTAATAAAGCCCGCTTTTTCCGGTCACGATGAAGCCGCCATCGGGGGTGGCGCTGACCCTCAGGCTTTCACCCCCTGCGCCGGGGGCATCGAACACGGTCCCCAGAGGCGTGAAATCGGCGTCAAAGCGCTGGCCCTGAATGCCGACGCCGGTCGTGTGCCAGACAACGACATGGTCGCCATTGGCAAGGGTCGCGATCTGCGCGCTGTATTGGGCGGCGCTGTAATAATCGCTTTCGGGTTCCGCGATCACCATCGGCGCCAGTCTTGCCGTGCCATCGGCGTTGAAGGTCTGCGCCATGATGACGGCCTGATCGGTGTCATTGCCCGGCGAGGTCCGCCCGCCGCGATAGATCACCACATAGCCGCCATCCTCCAGGGGGGCCACATCCTGCACCCAGTCGTGGAAATCCTGCGAATAGGAAACGCTCGCGACCCAAGGCGTGATCTGGCGCGCGGCCCCGTCAAGGCTGCCATCGGCATTGATGTGCTGGACGTAATTCGTGGTCTGCCCGGCATATTGCGCCAGCATCCCCGAATAGCTCGCCGACCAGACCACCGCCACGCCGCCGCCTTCCAGCGCCACGGGCGTCATGGTGCCGGAACTGTTGTGCCAGACGGTGACGAAACTGTCCTCGGCCCGTTCATAGACGGGGTTGGGAATGACCGTGTCCGAGGTTTCCTGCCCGGCGGCATCATAGATCTTCAGCCGCAGATGGGAATTGCCCGGCGCGGGGTTGTCCAGATAGACCACCGCATAACCGCCCCCTTCCAGCGCCGTGACCTCGGGATAGACATAGCCCGCATGGCTGCTGTTGGATTCGAAGGTCGGATTGCGGTGGATCTCGACCTCCGGGCCGATTTCCGCACCCGTGCTGTCAAAGCGTTGCAGCATCACGCGCTTTGGCGGGCTCCATTCGGTTTCCTGTTCCGGGATCGGCGCCTGCCAGACCGCGATGATGTCACCATTCGCAAGCTTCGTGGTGCTGAGGTAATCCTGCGCACCGGGGGCTCCATTGTTGACACGTTCCGGGGCGGCAAGCGGGGAAGGGTTGATGGACATGCGCGTTCTCCTTCTGATTCCGGCGGGCAGGCCACCGCGTCTCGTCAGGAAACTCTAGAAGGCTGGGCGGGTTGTGCTTTGATTCCGGTCAAGGACTGCGCGGCAGCCGGGAGGCATCATGGGGAGGGATTTCACCCGCCCTCATGACGCCCTTCCCGGTTTTTTGGCGAAAAGCCTGCGGCTCAGGCCAAGAGGTCGTAGATTTGCCCGCCGACCAGAATGTTGATGCTGCTCTGCGCGTCGCCATCGACCAGCGCCCACATGATCTGGCCCGTGGGGCGGTAGATCACGAAAGCCTCTTCCACATCCCCAGCCCCCGCACCCGGCGTGGTGTTTACATTGACCTGGAATTGTCCACGCGTGGCCCCGGCCAGACCAAAGACCAGAACGTCGCCCTCGGCGGCGTTATAGTCTTGGATCCAGTCGCTTGCGTGATCGGCAACGCCCGCATGAAAGAACCGGTCTGCCCCGGTGCCGCCATTCATCCGGTCAAAGCCGAAGCCGCCATTGATGAAATCATTGCCCGGCCCTGCGAAGATAAGGTCCGCACCTGCAGCACCTAGGATCACATCGTCGCCGGCATTCCCGATCAGCGTGTCGGCCCCAAAGCCGCCGAAGATCGTGTCATTGCCATTGCCGCCATGCAGCTCGTCATTACCATGACCCCCGTCGATGGAATCGTTGCCACCAGCCCCCCAGGTGGATTGAGAAAGGCACTCGGCAGCAGGGCCCACAGGTATGTGCACCTGGAGGT
>JALQTL010000372.1 GCA_023260935.1 Paracoccaceae bacterium | reverse complement strand
GTGCGGATGCCCACGGGCGGGGGCATCTTCGGCGGGCAGACCCACAGCCAAAGCCCCGAGGCGCTGTTCACCCATGTCTCGGGTCTGAAGGTGGTGGTGCCGTCGAACCCGCAGGATGCCAAGGGCCTGCTGATCGCGGCGATCGAAGACCCCGATCCGGTGATCTTTCTGGAACCGAAGCGGCTGTATAACGGGCCGTTCCGGGGCAACCACCGCGGCCCGGCCGTGGGGTGGGCAGGGCATCCGCTGGGCGAGGTGCCCGAAGGCCGCCATGTGGTTCCGCTGGGTCAGGCGCGCATCGTGCGGCCGGGGCGGGATCTGACGATCCTTGCCTATGGCACCATGGTGCATGTGGCCGAAGCCGCCGCCGAAACCCTGCCCCATGATGCCGAGATCATCGACCTGCGGTCGCTTCTGCCGCTGGATCTGGAAACGATCCGCGCCTCGGTCGAAAAGACAGGGCGCTGTCTTGTGGTGCATGAGGCAACGCGCACCAGCGGCTTTGGTGCCGAACTGATCGCCGAGGTGCAGGAGGCCTGCTTCTGGCACCTGAAGTCCCCGCTGGCGCGCGTGACGGGATGGGATACGCCCTATCCGCTGGCACAGGAGTGGGATTATTTCCCCAGCCCGGAACGGATTGCCCGGGCGATTTCACGGATGATGGAGGTCTGAATGGCCAGAGTTTCGATGCGCCTGCCCGATATCGGCGAAGGCATCACCGAGGTTGAACTGACCGAATGGAACGTGAAGCCCGGCGATCTGGTGCGCGAAGATGACGTGCTGGCCAGCGTGATGACCGACAAGGCGACGGTTGAAATCCCGTCGCTTTTTGCCGGGCGGGTTGTGGAACTGGCCTGCGCCGAAGGGCAGATGCTGGCGGTGGGGGCCGATCTGGTCTGGATCGAGACAGAGACGGATGTGGGAACAATCGATGCGCCTGCCCCGCAGGCTGCGGCGCCCATGCCCGCGGCCTTGGGGCAGGCCGGTGCGCCATCGGGGCCCAAGCCGTTGGCGGCCCCTGCCATCCGGGCCGAGGCACGGGCGCGGGGCATCGATCTGGGCCGGGTGCAGGGCAGCGGTCCCGACGGGCGGATCACCATGGCCGATCTTGACCGCCATCCGCCAGCCAAAGCCCCGCCCGAGGTGCAGGAGGTGCCGGTCATCGGCCTGCGCCGCAAGATTGCCGAACGGCTTTCCGCCACTTGGGCGCGCATTCCCCATATCACCATCGTGGAGGAAGTGGACGCGACCGCGCTGGAGGCCCTGCGCGCCGGGTTGAACGAAGCGCGCGCCGCCGATCAGCGGCTGACGCCCCTGCCTTTCGTCATGGCCGCGATCTGCCGGGCAGTGGCGGCCCATCCCGGGCTGAACGCGCAGTATGATGATGACGCCGGAGTTATCCGCCGCTTTGGCCCGGTGCATCTGGGCATGGCGACGGCCACGCCTTCGGGGCTGATCGTGCCGGTGCTGCGCAATGCCGGGCAGCTTTCGGTGCAGGCGCTTGGGCGCGCGTCGGCCGATCTGGCGGCGCGCACGCGGGCGGGGCAATTGGGGCCAGAAGCATTGACCGGATCGACCATCACCGTAACCTCTCTGGGCGCCCTTGGGGGCGTGGCCTCGACCCCTATCCTGAATGCGCCAGAGGTGGCGATCGTGGGGGTGAACCGCATCGTCATGCGTCCGGTCTGGGATGGCCGGGCCTTTGTGCCACGGCAGATGATGAACCTTTCGGCCAGCTTCGACCACCGGGTGATCGACGGTTTCGAGGCGGCGGAATTCGTGCAGGCGCTGCGCCGGGCGCTGGAAGACCCGGCCAGCCTGCCGTTTGACCCGCGTTGACCCGATGACAAGCCGCCGCCCGTGGCCTAGGGTGCGGCCATGTCCTTTACCCTTCGCCAGTTGCAGTTCTTTGTGGCCGCCGCCGAACAGGGCAGCGTGTCGGGTGCCGCGCGGGTGCTGTCGATCAGCCAGTCCAGCGTGACCGAGGCGATCCGCGCGCTGGAGGATGATCTGGGCGTCACCCTGTTCGAAAGACAGGCCAAGGGGCTGCGCATCACCCACAAGGGCAGCGCTTTCCTGCGTCATGCCCGGCAAATTCTGGGCGATGTGGCCCGCGCCCGCGATGCCTTTCAGGATGAAGGCGAACAGGCGCGGGGGCGCCTTTCGCTGGGCGTGACCAGCCTTGTTGCGGGCTATGTCCTGTCGGACATTCTGGCGCGGTTTCGCCGGGCCTATCCACAGGTTGACCTGAACGTCATCGAAGACAGCGGCGAGTATCTTCAGCATCTTCTGATCGGGGGGGAACTGGATGTCGCGGTTCTGCTGACCTCCTCGGTCAAGGACCGGCTGGCGCTTCAGGTGGAAACGCTGCTGGTATCGCCCTTCCGGCTGTGGTTGCCGCTTGGTCATGCGCTGGCGCAGCAAGAGGCGATTTCGCGCGACGAACTGGCCGGGCATGCCCTGATTCAGTTGATGGTGGACGAGATCGAAGAAGCGACGCGCACGCTGATGGCCTCGATCGCGCATCCGCCGCAGGTGACCTTCCGCACCCGCAGCGTAGAGGCCGTGCGGTCGCTGGTGGCCACCGGGGCCGGGTTGGCGCTGTTGCCGGGGCTTGTCTACCGGCCATGGTCGCTGGAAGGCGACCGGATCGAGATCAGGGATGTGTCGGGCGATCTGCCGACCGTGCAGGTGGGGCTGGCATGGCGGCGCGGCGCGCCCTTGTCGGGGCCTGCGCTGAACTTCGTGCGGTCGGCCCAAGGGGCTGTGCCAGACCGCTAGGAAGAGCCATCGATTTTTCCGATACGACCTTTCTGTGTTTTGAATTTGCGAAACTTGGCCGTCTGCCTATCCTTCCAGGCCAAGGCACCTGCGGCACAAGCGGGGCATTCACAGGGAGCATTGCAATGAACACCATGAAACTGATGGGAACGACAACGCTTGCACTTGCATTGGCCGCAGGGCCGGTTGCAGCACAGGTCACTGCCTTGGGCGAACCCGAAGGGCAGGTGAACATCGTCGCCTGGGCCGGTTATATCGAGCGCGGCGAGACGATGAAGGAATTCGACTGGGTCACGAAGTTCGAGGAAGCCTCGGGCTGCAAGGTGAACGTCAAGACCGCCAACACCTCGGACGAGATGGTGGCGCTGATGAACGAAGGCGGGTTCGATCTGGTTACCGCCTCGGGCGATGCCTCGCTGCGTCTGATCGCGGGCAAGCGGGTGCAACCCATCAACACGGACCTGATCCCGTCGTGGAACGCCGTGGACGACCGGCTGAAGGATGCGCCTTGGCACACGGTGGGCGGTGTGCATTACGGCGTGCCCTACATGTGGGGGCCGAACGTGCTGATGTACAACACCAACGTCTTCAAGGAACCGCCGACAAGCTGGAACGTGGTGTTCGAGGAAATGACGCTGGGCGACGGCCAGTCGAACAAAGGCCGGGTGCAGGCGTATGACGGCCCGATCCACATTGCCGATGCCGCGCAATACCTGATGTTCCACAAGCCAGAACTTGGCATCACCTCGCCCTACGAGCTGAACGAAGACCAGTACAAGGCCGCGCTGGATCTGCTGCGCCAGCAGCGTGAACTGGTCAGCCGGTACTGGCATGACGCCTTTATCCAGATGGATGACTTCAAGAACGAAGGCGTTGTCGCCTCGGGCACATGGCCGTTTCAGGTGAACCTGCTGAAATCGGAAAATCAGCCGGTGGCCAGCGTGATCCCGCAAGAAGGCGCGACCGGCTGGGCCGATACTTCGATGATGCATGTGGATAGCGCCAACCCCACCTGTGCCTATCTGTGGATGGAACATTCGTTGTCGTCGAACCTGCAATCCGACCTTGCGGTATGGTTCGGGGCGAACCCCTCGGTTCCTGCCGCCTGCACCGATGGGCGCGGCATGCTGACCGCCGAAGGTTGCACCACTAACGGCTTTGACGATTTCGAAAAGATCCGGTTCTGGACCACGCCCACCGCCAATTGCAGTCAGGGCGAAGGGGCCTGCGTACCCTATTATCGTTGGGTCAGCGACTATATCGGCGTGATCGGCGGCCGCTGACGGCTGCGGTTGACCGTCTGACCCTTATCCTGACCGGGGCTGCCAAGGCCCCGGCCCTTTCCCCCTTTGTATGATCCAGAAGAACCCACCATGACGGTTGCTGTCGAATTTTCATCCGTGTCGCGGCATTTCGGGGCCGTGCGCGCCGTCGATGGCGTTTCGCTTCAGATCGCCGAAGGTGCCTTCTTTGCCATGCTGGGGCCCTCGGGCTCTGGCAAGACCACCTGCCTGCGGCTGATTTCGGGTTTCGAAAAGCCGACGGCGGGGGTGATCCGCATCTTTGGCGAAGATGTAAGCGATGTGCCGCCCAACCGGCGCAACGTGAATACGGTGTTCCAGGACTATGCGCTGTTTCCGCATATGAACGTGGCCGATAACGTGGCTTATGGCCTGATGGTCAAGGGTGTGGGCCGGGCGGAACGGTTGCGCCGCGCCGAAGAGATGCTGGCCGTGGTGAAGCTGGATGAATACGGCGGGCGCAAGCCCGGGCAGCTTTCCGGCGGGCAGCGTCAGCGTGTGGCGCTGGCCCGCGCACTGGTCAACGAACCGCGCGTGCTTCTGCTGGACGAACCCTTGGGCGCGCTGGACCTGAAGCTGCGCGAAGCGATGCAGGACGAGCTTAAGGCGCTTCAGCAAAGGTTGGGTATCACCTTTGTCTTCGTGACGCATGACCAGCATGAAGCGCTTTCAATGGCCGACAGCCTGGCTGTGTTCAACGAAGGCAAGATCGCCCAGATCGGCACCCCGGAAGAGGTTTACGCCCGCCCCGCCACGCGCTTTGTGGCCGATTTCGTGGGGTCGTCCAATGTGCTGCCGCCGGATATGACGCAAAGGATCGGCGGGCCTGCGGCATGGTCCAGCCTGCGGCCAGAAGCGCTGCGGCTGGCCCCGGCCGAGGGCGCGGCACTGGCTGGGCCGGTGACGGCGCTGCGCTATCTGGGTGCGGGCACGCGGGTGCAGATCAGCACGGGCAGCACCGAGGTTGCAGCCTTTGTGCCTGCGGGACAGCCCCTGCCCCTGCCGGGCCAGAATGTCGGCTTTGCCTTCGATGCGGCCGACCTGCATGTGATGGACCGGGCATGAGCGCGGTTCTTGCCTCTCGCGGTCTGGGCGACCGGCTAACAGGGCTGTTCTGGCGGCGGCCGAATCTGCTTCTGTTGCTGCTGATCAGCCCGCCGCTGATCTGGCTGGGGCTGGTCTATCTGGGGTCACTTGCGGCCCTTCTGGTGCAAAGCTTTTATTCCATTGATGAATTCTCGGGCGTCGTGGTGCCGGAATTCACCCTGCGCACCTATGCCGAGCTGTTCAATCCGGCGAACATGGACATCATCATCCGCACGCTGCTGATGTCGGCCAGTGTGACGGTTGGCTGTGCGGTGCTGGCCTTTCCCATTGCCTATTATGCGGCACGCTTTGCGCGGGGGCATTGGAAAGCGGCATTCTATCTGGGGGTGATGCTGCCCTTGTGGTCTTCCTATCTGGTCAAGGTCTATGCGTGGAAGCTGATCCTTGCGAAGGAGGGCATCATCGGCTGGGCGGCCGGCGCCACCGGCACGACCCCGATCCTGGAGGCGGTTCTGGCCATTCCGGGCATTGGCGGCAATTCGCTTTCCACCAGTTTTCTGGGGACGTGGATGGTCTTTGTCTATGTCTGGTTGCCCTACATGATCCTGCCGATGCAGGCATCGCTGGAACGGGTGCCGGTGTCGATGCTGGAAGCCTCGGCCGATCTGGGGGCCACGCGGGGGCAGACCTTCCGCACGGTGACGCTGCCGCTGGCGCTGCCGGGGGTGATCGCGGGGTCCATCTTCACCTTCAGCCTGACGATGGGCGATTATATCATCCCGCAGATCATCGGCACATCGGCACGCTTTATCGGGCAGGCGGTATTCCAGTTGCAGGGCACCGCGGGGAACATCCCGCTGGCGGCCGCTTTCGCCGTGGTGCCGATCCTGATCATGCTGGTCTATCTGGCGCTGGCGCGTCGTGCGGGGGCCTTCGATGCACTCTGAACGCGCATCCCTTGGGCTGCAGATTGCGGCCATTGGCGGGCTGTTGTTCCTGCATCTGCCGATCCTGCTGATCTTTCTTTACGCCTTCACGGTCGAAGAACGCACCTATCAATTCCCGCCCCCCGGTCTGACAACCGAATGGTTTGCCGTGGCCTGGAATCGCGCCGATATCTGGCCGCCGCTTTACCTGTCGCTGAAGGTGGCGGCGGTGTCGACGGTGCTGGCGCTGGTGCTGGGCACGCTGGTGGCGGGGGCGATGGCGCGGTCGCGGTTCTTTGGGCGCGAACAGATCAGCCTGCTGATCATCCTGCCGATTGCCCTGCCCGGCGTGATCACCGGCATGAGCCTGCGGTCGGCCTTTGCCATCATGGAAATTCCGTTCAGCGTCTGGACCATCATTCTGGGCCACGCAACCTTTTGCATCGTGATCGTCTATAACAACGCGGTGGCGCGGATGCGGCGGCTTTCGGGTGGGCTGATGGAGGCATCGGCCGATCTGGGGGCGAACGCCTTTCAGACCTTCCGTTATGTGCTGCTGCCGAACCTTGGGTCGGCGTTGCTGGCGGGCTGCATGCTGGCCTTTGCGCTGTCGTTCGACGAGGTGATCGTGACCACCTTCACGGCAGGTCAGCAATCGACCCTGCCGATCTGGATGCTGAACGAACTGGTCCGGCCCCGTCAGCGGCCGGTGACGAATGTGGTGGCGATCGTCGTCTTTGCGGTGACCTTCGTGCCGATCCTTTTGGCCTATTACCTGACCCGCGGCGGTTCCGAAACCGCCGGCGGGGGCAAATGACATGGGAGGGAAAACCATGACCGCGATGGATCTGAAATTTCTGATCGGCAATGATTTCGAAGCCGGGCAGGATGCAAAGGAACAGGTTCTGAACCCGCGCACCGGCGAGCTGATCGTCGAGGTGCCCGAGGCCAGTCTTGCGCAGGTGGACCGGGCCGTTCAGGCCGCGCGTCGCGCGTTCGAGGGATGGTCGCGCACCACCCCGGCGGAACGGTCGGCGGCCCTTTTGCGCATCGCTGACCGGGTGGAAGCCGAAGCCGATGAATTCGCCCGACTGGAGGCGCTGAACTGCGGCAAGCCGATCAATGCCGCCCGGAACGACGAGATTCCTGCCATTGTCGATTGCTACCGGTTTTTCGCCGGCGCCGTGCGCACCCAGCACGGGCAGGTGGCGGGCGAATATCTGGCCGGCCACACCAGCATGATCCGTCGCGACCCCATCGGCGTGGTGGCCAGCATCGCGCCCTGGAACTATCCGCTGATGATGATGGCGTGGAAACTGGCACCGGCGATTGGTGCGGGCAATACGGTGGTCTTCAAGCCCAGCGAACAGACTCCCTTTACCGCACTGAAAATGGCGCGGATTCTGGCCGAGGAACTGCCCGAGGGCGTGGTGAACGTGATTGCCGGGCGCGGGCATACGGTGGGCAATGCGCTGATCAACCATCCGGGCGTGGACATGATCAGCCTGACGGGCGATGTGGCCACCGGCAAGAAGATGCTGGATGCCGCCGCCAAGACGGTAAAGCGCACCCATCTGGAGCTGGGCGGCAAGGCGCCGGTCGTGGTATTCGACGATGCCGATGTGGGCGAAGTGGTCGAAGGTCTGCGCGCCTTTGGCTATTACAATGCCGGGCAGGATTGCACTGCCGCCTGCCGCATCTATGCCGGCAAGAAGGTCTATGACCGGCTGGTGGCGGATCTGACCTCGGCCGTTTCTTCCATTGCGCTGGGGCTGGAGGATGATACCGCCAACGAGATCGGGCCGCTGATTTCCCTGCGCCAGCGTGACCGGGTGGCCAGTTTCGTGAATCGCGCGCGCGAGTTGAACCACATTCAGGTGACAACCGGTGGCGAGGTGATGGGACAGGGTTTCTATTATCGTCCCACCGTGATCGCCGGGGCCAAGCAGGATGACGAGATCGTGCGGCGCGAGGTTTTTGGCCCCGTGGTGTCGATCACGCCGTTTTCTGATGTGGACGAGGCCGTGACCTGGGCCAACGATTCCGACTATGGCCTTGCCTCATCTGTCTGGACACGCGACGTGGGCCGGGCGATGGCCACGGCGGCGCGGCTTCGCTATGGCTGCACCTGGGTGAACACGCATTTCATGCTGGTCAATGAAATGCCGCATGGCGGGCTGAAGCAATCGGGCTACGGCAAGGACATGTCCAGCTATGCGCTGGAAGATTACAGCGTTGTCCGCCACGTCATGATCAAGCACTGACCTCTGCCATCGGGGTGGCCCCGGGTTCGGGGGCCACCACCACCTTTGTGCCCCAGCCTTCGCAGGCCTGCATCAGGCTGCCGGGAAGCTGCTGGTCGGTGAAGACGGCATCCAGTTCCGACAGGCTGGCGATGCGGGCAGGGGCCGACCGGCCCAGTTTCGAATGATCGGTGACCAGAAAGCTTTGCCGCGCCTGACGGATGATGGCGCGGCTGACGCGCACCTCGGCCAGATCGAAATCAAGCAGGTCGCCGTCCCGATCCAGTGCCGACGTGCCGATGATGGCGAAATCGACCTTGAACTGCTCGATGAACTGCGTGGTCAACTCGCCCACCAGACCGCCATCTGACCGGCGCAGGGCGCCGCCCGCCACCATGATCTCGCACCCCGGGTTGGCGACAAGGATATTGGCGACGTTCATGTTGTTGGTGACTACGGTGATATTGCGGTGGTGGATAAGCTCGCGCGCCACGGCCTCGGTCGTGGTGCCAAGGTTCAGGATCATCGACGAATTGTCGGGGATATGTGCCGCGCAGGCGCGGGCGATGGCGGCCTTGGCGGTTTCATTCATCTTGCGCCGGGCTTCATAACCGATGTTCGAAACCCCGGTGCGCGGGACGGCGCCGCCATGCACCCTGTCCAGAAGCCCGGCTTCGGCCAGTTCTGTCAGATCGCGGCGGATGGTCTGAAGCGTTACATCGAAACGCTGCGCCAGATCTTCCACCACCACGCGCCCTTCGGCGCGGGCAATTTCCAGAATCTCGGTCTGGCGAATGTTCAGGGCCACCGTCTTCCCTCCCCCCCAATGATCCGGTCCTTTTTGCACAGGTCGCAGGCCCAAGTCACGCTCAGGCTTTGTTTCTGCGCTTGCATTCGTTTTTGCGCGTTTGCAGAAAAAATCGGAAATGGCGCAGAAGTCGCCGGCATATCATTCGTCCAAAATGTTCGTTTTTGGCAAAAGCGCGCAAAAACGAAAATTCTGGTTGACCGAGTCGCCGGTCTTGGTGCAGTTTTTTGCGCAAGGGAGGGCAGTCACCTTCCGGGGGAGGATTTCGACGTGGCAGATGCCCAGCGGCCCGCGGTGGCCGATCTGTTCATCATAGGTGGTGGCATTAACGGATGCGGCATCGCGCGGGATGCGGCAGGGCGCGGTCTTTCCGTCGTTCTGGCCGAACAGGGCGATCTGGCGCAGGCCACGTCGTCCGCATCGACCAAGCTGTTTCATGGCGGGCTGCGCTATCTGGAATACTTTGAGTTCCGGCTGGTGCGCGAGGCGCTGGAAGAGCGGGAAACCCTGCTGGTGGCCATGCCGCACATCAGTTGGCCCATGCGCTTTGTGCTGCCCTATCACCCCGACATGCGGTTCGAAAGCGATACGCCGACAAGCCGCCTTCTGGGCGTGCTGATGCCTTGGATGAAGGGGCGCCGCCCGGCTTGGCTGATCCGGTTGGGGCTGTTCATGTATGACACGATGGGTGGGCGCAAGATCCTGCCCGCGACCCGGACGTTGGACCTTTCGCGCGATCCGGCGGGAAAGCCGCTGAACCCGAAGTTCCGCCGGGCCTTTGAATATTCCGACTGCTGGGTGGAAGATTCGCGTCTTGTCGTGCTGAACGCCCGCGATGCCAAGGCGCGGGGGGCGAAGGTGATGGTAGGCACCCGGGTTGTCACCGCGCAGCGCGCCGGCGACCACTGGGAGATCCTGACCGAAGGCCCGTCAGGCCGGGTGACGCACCGGGCCAAGGTGCTGGTCAATGCCGGGGGGCCGTGGGTGGAAGATGTGATCCGCAATGTGGCGCGGATCAATTCGACCGAAGGCGTGCGTCTTGTGCGCGGCAGCCATATCGTGACGCGGCGGCTGTTCGACCATGACAAGTGCTATTTCTTTCAGGGCGAGGACGGGCGGATCATTTTTGCCATTCCTTACGAGCAGGATTTCACCCTGATTGGCACCACCGACAAGGATCACAAGGGCGCACCGAAGGAAGCCGTCTGCACGGATGAGGAGCGCGATTACCTGCTGGCCTTTGCATCGAAGTATTTTGCAAAGCCGGTCACGAAGGAGGATGTGGTCTGGACCTATTCGGGGGTGCGGCCTCTGTATAATGACGGGGCGAAATCGGCCACGGCGGCAACGCGCGATTATGTGCTTAGCCTTGATACCAATGGCGCGCCGTTGCTGAACGTCTTTGGCGGCAAGATCACCACCTATCGCCGGCTGGCCGAAAGCGCGATGGAAAAGATCACGCCGTTCTTTGCGGGTACCCGCGGGCCGTGGACGGCGCGGGTTTCGTTGCCCGGGGGGGATTTCCCGCCCGATGGCGTGGCCGCGCTGACGGGCCGGTTGAAGGCGCAATATTCCTTTTTGTCCGACTATCACGCGGGTCGGCTGATCCGGGCCTATGGGACCGAAGCGTTCGAAGTTCTGGGCAATGCCCGAGCGATGGCTGATCTGGGCCACGATTTCGGCGCCACGCTCACCGAGGCCGAGGTGACCTGGCTGATGCAGAAGGAATGGGCGCGTCATGCGGTTGACATCGTCTGGCGCCGCACAAAGCTGGGCTTGCGGATGACCACAGACCAGATTGCCGCGCTGGAGGAATACATGACCAAGACCCGGGCGCTGAGCCCGGCGGCGGAATAAGGGAACGGGAATGGCATTGGAATTGCAGGGCGTGTCGCGGACGGTCGGGGGGAAGGTGCATATCCACCCCACGTCACTGACGCTGCAGAAGGGCACGATGAATGTGCTTCTGGGGCCCACCCTTTCGGGCAAGACCAGCCTGATGCGGCTGATGGCAGGTCTTGATGCGCCAACCACGGGGCGCATTCTGTGGGACGGCAAGGATGTGACGGGCGTGCGCGTGCAGGATCGCGGCATTGCCATGGTCTATCAGCAGTTCATCAATTACCCCGGGCTTTCGGTGTATGAAAACATCGCCTCGCCCCTGCGTATCATGGGTGTGGCCAACGCCGAGATTGACCGGCGGGTGCGTGAAACGGCCGAATTGATGCGGCTGACCCCGATGTTGGAGCGAAAGCCGCTGGAGCTTTCAGGCGGGCAGCAGCAGCGCTGCGCGCTTGCGCGGGCGCTGGTCAAGGGGGCGGGGCTGGTCTTGCTGGACGAACCGCTGGCCAACCTTGACTACAAGCTGCGAGAGGAGTTGCGGGTGGAAATCCCCCGCATCTTCGAAGCCAGCGGCGCGATCTTTGTCTATGCGACGACGGAACCCGAAGAGGCGCTGCTTCTGGGCGGCAATACCGCCGCCCTGCATCAGGGCCGGGTCAGCCAGTTCGGCCCAACGACCCAAGTGTACCGTCAGCCTGCGGATATGGTGACAGCGGGCGTGTTCAGCGATCCGCCGATGAATTTCGTGACCTGCTTCAAGGAAGGTCACCGGATCAACTTCGGGGATCGGGCGAATGCGCCGGCCGATGGGGTTTTTGCCAGCCTGCCCGACGGGCGCTATATCGCCGGGTTCCGGGCGAACCATCTGGAACTGAACAAGCATTCCGGGCAGGCGGTGGGGTTTGACTGCACGCTGGGGGTGACCGAAATCACCGGCTCCGAAACCTTTATCCATATCGACCACGGGCAGGACCGCTGGGTGGGTCTGGTCCACGGGGTGCATGACCTTGCGCCGGGGGCCCAGGTTTCGGTCTGGCTGGACCCGGCGCATGTCTATCTTTTCCATGCGGATGGCCGGCTGGCGGCCCCGGCTGCCTATGCAGCGGCGGAACTGAAGGGGGCGGCGTAGGTTCATGGCGCAGATCACGCTGAAGACACTGGCACACAGCTATGTGCCCAACCCGAAATCGGAAGCCGATTTCGCGCTGAAGGAAATGGATCACGTCTGGGAAGACGGCGGCGCCTATGCGCTGCTGGGGTCTTCGGGCTGCGGGAAATCCACGCTTCTGAACATCATTTCGGGTCTTTTGCGCCCGTCGCAGGGGCGGGTGCTGTTTGGCGACCGCGATGTGACCGACGCGGCAACGGCGGAACGCAACATCGCGCAGGTGTTCCAGTTTCCGGTGGTGTATGACACGATGACGGTGCGCGATAACCTTGCCTTTCCGCTGCGCAACCGCGGCATGGATGCGGCCTATATCGCCAGCCGCGTACAGGCCATTGCCCGGATGATCGGGATGGAGGAGACCCTGAACCGCAAGGCGCAGGGTCTGACGGCGGATGCCAAGCAGAAGATCAGCCTTGGGCGATGACGGCGCCTTAAGCCTGGCGCAAGAGGCGCGCTTGGGTCAGCGCCTCACTGCGCAGTTGTGGCGCCGCGACGCGGTGTTGCCCGACGCTTGGCTGGCTGATTATTTGGCGCAAGCCTGGGCGCCGCTGTGGAT
>JALQTL010000280.1 GCA_023260935.1 Paracoccaceae bacterium | reverse complement strand
CGCGTCGCCAGACGGCAGACGAACGCCCGAAGTGGTGCCGTTCCAAGTAAAGACAACGTCATTGTCAAAGTTCACTTTGGAGAAATCGACGATCTCGCCATAAGCAGCTTTATGAATGTTTGCGTCGAGCTTCAGCTGCTTCACAACGTCGGTGACCCAGCCTTCGCCGAAGGATTCCCAAGCGACCATGTCGACGCCACGAGCGCCGAGCATCGACCACATGGCCATCTCAACAGCGCCAGTGTCGGACGCTGGAACAATGCCGATGCGGTAGTCGGCGGGAACGCCTAGGACCTCGCGCGTGAGGTCGATCGCCTCGGCCAGCTTCGCCTTGCCGACGGCGGCACGGTGCGAGCGGCCGAGCGGGGCATCCGCCAGCAGGTCCAGATTGTAATGGGGGATCTTGGCACAGGGGCCAGAGGAAAAGCGCGGGTTTGCCGGACGCGCGGCCGGGGCGGGGTGAGCCATTGCTGGTATCCTTACAGATATATGCCCTTCGTTGGGGAAGGGTGTCCCACCGCCGGGATTACTCGGGAGCAGAGGCTGGCACAAGCGGGAAAATGCGGCTAAAGCGTCGCATCACCGCGCGAATGCGACGCGGAGCGTCCACTATCGGAAACCGGCATGTTCATCGCAACGCTTCTGACCAACCCCGCCACGCCCCTGCTTGACCGCATCACCGTTGAATCGCTGCGCAATGCCTGGGGCGGTGGGGATGCCATCTGGCTGGACCCGGGCGTGGCGGCGGAGTTCCCGCTGGACCGGATGCCGGAAAATCTTTGGCAAGTCTGGGAAGGCATGCAGGGGCTGAAGATCGATCTGGCGGTGCAACCCGCGGCGGGGCGGCGCAAAGGCCTGCTGATCGCGGATATGGATTCGACGATGATCCGGCAGGAATGTATCGACGAACTGGCCGATGAGGCGGGGGTGGGCGCCCATGTGGCGGGGATCACCGCCCGCGCCATGAACGGAGAACTGGATTTCGAGGCCGCCCTGCGCGAAAGGGTGGGGCTGCTGAAAGGCCTGCCGGTGGCGGTGATCGACCGGGTGATCCGCGACCGGATCACGCTGATGCCGGGGGGGCCGGCGCTGGTGGCCACCATGCGGGCAAACGGCGCCCATGCGGCCTTGGTATCGGGCGGGTTCACGGACTTTACCACCCGGATCGCGGCCATGCTTTCTTTTGACGAACACCGCGCCAACCGGCTGGTCGCAGATGGCGATGTTCTGGCCGGCACGGTAGCAGAACCGATCCTGGGCAAGCAGGCCAAGCTGGACGCACTGGAAGAGATCAGTGCCCGGCGGGGCATCACACCCGAAGCGGCCATTGCCGTTGGGGATGGTGCCAATGATCTGGCAATGCTGAACCGGGCCGGAATGGGCGTGGCGCTGCATGCAAAGCCTTCAGTACAGGCGCAATGCGCGCTGCGGGTGAACCACGGCGATCTGACCGCGCTGCTTTATCTTCAAGGCTACCGGCGCGAGGAATTCGTTCTGGCGGACTGAGGGTTTCGGAAGGGAGAAAAGGGGCGCTGCCCCTCGCCCCTGCGGGGCTCACCCCGGAGTATTTTGAAAAGGTGCAAGAGCCGCTTGGGTGGGTTTCGCCTTTTCCGGGCCGGGGCGTGGCAGCGCCGCCGAGAGGGGGCTCGATGCCTCCCGAGGCGGCCGCCCTTTACTTTGTCGCGGACCGGGATCAGAACCCTGTTCATGATCTTCGAAGTGACACTTGACCTGACCCTGCTGTTGATCCTTGCCGCCTTTCTGGCCGGCTTTGTCGATGCCATCGCGGGGGGCGGAGGGTTGATTACCGTGCCGGCCCTGCTGCTGGCCGGGGCAAACCCTGTCGAGGCGTTGGCCACCAACAAGCTACAGGGCACCTTCGGATCGGCAACTGCCAGCATCGCCTATGCCCGGGCGGGGCAGGTGCATCTGCGGTCACAGGCGGCCATGGCGCTGGTCAGTGGCCTTGCTGGGGCCGCTGGCGCGCTTCTGGCCCATCTTGTTCCGGCCGAGGCCCTGCGCATCATCATGCCCATCGTTCTGGTGGCGGTGGCCCTGTTCTTTGCCCTGAAGCCCGGGCTTTCCGATCAGGACAGGGTACAGCGGCTTTCACCGGCCGCCTTTACCTTTACGGCGGTGCCGCTGATCGGGGCCTATGACGGATTCTTTGGCCCCGGCACCGGCAGTTTCTACATGCTGGGCTTCGTGATGCTGGCAGGATTTGGCGTGCTGAAGGCAACCGCCCATACGAAGCTGCTGAACTTTGCATCGAACCTTGGGTCGCTTCTGGTCTTTGTCTTTTCCGGGGCGACTTGGTGGATGGTCGGCCTTGCCATGGCACTGGCACAGGTGGCCGGGGCGGCGCTTGGGGCGCGACTGGCGATGCGGATCGGCGCACGGCTGATCAAGCCGCTTCTGGTCATCACCTCGACCGCGATGGCTGCCCGACTGCTCTGGCAGGCCTGGGGCTGAGGATCGCGCTGCTGCGCAATCACCCCTCGGCCCAGCCTGCGCCCTGCATTTCGCGCAGGCGGCTGGCGGTGCGTTCGAACTCGAACGCGCCGGTGCCTTCCAGGTAGAGCCGTTCGGGTATGTCGGCGGCCGAGCAGATCAGCCGCACTCGCGCCTCGTAAAGCGCATCGATCAGCGTCACGAAGCGCTTTGCCTCGTTGTAGTTCGATGCGGAAAGCTGCGGGATGTCTTCAAGGATCAGCACCCGCACCGCGGCTGCAATCGCCAGATAGTCGCCAGGCCCCAGCGGGCGGGCGCACAGCTCCCAGAAGGTGGCGCGGCCCACGCCATTGGCAAATCGGGGCACCTCTACCTCGCGCCCGTTCACGGGCAGGCGCAAGGCCTCGCCCTTTGCGCCGCCGGTCAGGTCTTCCCAGATGGCTGCGATCTGCCCCCGTGCCTGCCCCGCGGGATGGAAATAGACCTGCGCCCCTTGCAGACGATGCTGGCGGTAGTCGTTCGGGCCTTCAAGTTCCACCACCTCGAGCTTGTTCCGCAGAAGGGTGATGAAGGGCAGGAAAAGCTGGCGGTTCAGGCCGTTTTTGTACAGTTCTTCGGGTCCGCGGTTCGATGTGGTGACAATGACCACCCCTGCTGCGAAGAGGCGTTCGAAAAGTCGCCCCACAATCATGGCATCGGCAATGTCCGAGATCTGCATCTCGTCAAAGGCCAGCAGCCGCAGTTGCGCGCTGATTGCATCGGCCACCGGCACGATCGGGTCTTCCACCCCTTTCTGTCGGGCTGCGTGGATGGCCTTGTGGACCTCTTGCATGAAAGCGTGGAAATGCACCCGGCGCTTTGCCCGGATATCGGTTGCTTCAGTAAACAGGTCCATCAGCATGGATTTGCCGCGCCCCACCCCACCCCAAAGATAGAGTCCCTTGGGCGGGGTCAGCGGCTTGGCGAAAAGGCCTGCAAATAGACCGGTTCGGCGGGCAGAGTTCTGCTCCAGCCACAGCCGCAGGGTTTCCAGCCGTGGCAGGACGGCATGCTGCGCCGGGTCGGGCCGCAAGGTGCCCGCGGTCACGCGCGCTTCATGGATTTCGGTCAGGCTTTGCCGCATTGGCCCTGTATACCGTGGCATGCGATGCTGGGGAAGTGGGTCAGGCGCAGGCGGGTGCCTTGGTCTTGCACAATCGCCGGGCATAGGCCTGAGAAGCCGCAGACAGCGCCCTCCGGCCCCATTCAAAGCGATTTGAATTACCTTTGGCGATCTTTATCCTGAACCCGAATCGGCCCCGGCGGCCAGAGCACGAAAGGGGGGGGGACGATGCAGGATTGGTGGCGGGGGTCTGTGACCTATCAGGTCTATCCGCGGTCGTTTCAGGATTCAGATGGCGATGGTATCGGCGATCTGCCGGGCATCACCGCACGGCTGGACCATCTGGCCCGGCTTGGGGTGGATGCGGTCTGGCTGTCGCCCATCTTTCGCAGCCCGATGGCCGACATGGGCTATGATGTGGCCGACTATACCGATGTGGACCCGCTGTTCGGCACATTGCAGGATTTCGATACGCTTGTGGCCCGGGCGCATGAGTTGGGGCTGAAGGTGATCATCGATCAGGTCATAAGCCATTCCAGCGACCAACATCCGTTCTTCCAGAACAGCCGCAGCAGCCGGGATGCCGAAAGGGCAGACTGGTATGTCTGGGCCGATGCAAGGCCCGATGGCAGCCCGCCGAACAACTGGCTTTCGGTATTCGGCGGCAGCGCATGGGAATGGGACAGCCGCCGCCGGCAGTATTACCTTCACAATTTCCTGCCCAGCCAGCCGGATTTCAACTTTCACAACCCCGCCGTTCAGGACTGGGCGCTTTCAGTGCTGCGGTTCTGGCTGGACCGGGGGGTGGATGGTTTCCGGCTGGATACCGTAAACTATTATTTCCATGACCGCGACTTGCGCTCGAACGGCCCCCTGCCCCGCACCGACAATCGCCCGCCGGTGAACCCTTACGAGTTGCAGGACCATGAATATTCGAAATCGCGGCCCGAAAACCTGAGCTGGCTGGCCCGAATGCGGGCGCTGCTGGATGAATATCCCGATCGTACCATGGTGGGCGAAGTAGGCGATGCCCCGCATCGCAACGTGAAGATCATGGCCGAATATACCCGGCCGGGGCGGCTGCATATGGCTTACAGCTTTGACATGCTGGGCCCCGAATTCACCGCGGCGCATTTTCGGGAAAAGATCGAAGGCTTCTTCGCCGGTGCCCCGGACGGATGGCCGATGTGGGCCTTTTCCAACCATGACGTGCCGCGCCATGTGACGCGATGGCAGGACCATGGCAAGCCGGATGCCCTTGCGCGGCAGACGGCGGCCCTGCTTCTGTCGATGGAAGGGTCGATCTGCCTGTATCAGGGCGAAGAACTGGGCCAACTGGAAACAGAGCTTGAGTTTGACGAATTGACAGACCCGCCCGGCATCCGGTTCTGGCCCGATTACAAGGGGCGCGACGGCTGCCGCACCCCCATGGTCTGGGATGGGTCGGAACAGGGCGGCTTTACCAGCGGGCACCCATGGTTGCCGATCAAGCCGCCGCAAGCAGCCCGCCACGTGGCCGGGCAAGAGGCGGATGCCACCTCGGTTCTGGCGTTTTACCGGCAGATGCTGGCCTTCCGCCGCGCAACCCCGGCGCTGCGTACCGCCCGCACGCGGTTCTTCGATCTGGCAGAACCGGTTCTGGCCTTTTCCCGGGGTGATGATCTGGCCTGTGTCTTCAACCTTTCCGGTCAGCCGGTCACGCTGACCGCGCAGGGCCTGCTGGCAAAGACCCCGTCACAGGCCGCAAGCCTGACCCGCGACAGGCTGACGCTTGGCGCGAACGGATTCTGCTTTCTTCAGCCAGAAGACGGCCCCGTCATGCTGGCGCCCTGACCCCGTTCTGCCCGCCGCCCGGGGGGGATTGCGCGGCCGTCACAGCGGTTGCCAATGGACCCCGGCAGGGGGAATGCTCACCCCCGCCCAGTCGACCGGCACGGGATTGTAGTTGAACCAGAACCGGTGCGTGGCGCTGTCGCGGCGACGCAGGCCTTCGGGCAGCGGGTCGGGGGTAATCCCGGCACGCTGGCAGGCATCCGCAAGCATCCGGTCAAGCGTGGCATCATCGGGCCAGCCCGCCAGATAGTGCAGCCCCCCCGCCGCCACCAGCGCCGGCCAGCCATCCTGACTGGTTTCCACCACGCTGGCGCAGGTTTCGATCTTTTCGCGCCAGTGCAGGAACTGCCCCCCATTTGACAGTGGCACGGGCACATCGGGCGGCAGGCTTTCGACCCGGGCCACCGAAGCCGCCAGCCCGGGCAGGTTGGGCGGCAACGGCACAGGCGTGGCGAAATCTGCGGTCTTTGAATTGCTGCGCGGCCCGATCAGGCTTTGCCCCGCAAAGGCCGACAGGGCCGCCAGCAGCGATGCGGAAAGCGTGGCAACCCCCGGCGCCAGCACCAGCCGATAGCCCGACAGATCGGCCGTATCGGGCGGCAGGATATCCACATTCAGCCCCAGTCGGCGCAGGCCACGGTAGAAATGGAAGGCAAGGCGGAAGTAATCGAAATCACGCCCCTGCGGCTGGGTTTCCCAGGCCCATGCGGATTCGTAATCAAAGACCAGCGCCACTTCGGCCGGCGCGGTGCCCTGATCAGGCATCGCCGCAAGTTCCTGCGCCACGGTTGCGGCTTCGTCATGGGCCGGGGCGGGGGCGCTATCGGGGCGCAGAAGGCCCGCATGCATCTGTTCCTGCGCAAAGGGCGCCTGCCGCCAGCGGAAGTAGCATACCGCCTCGGCCCCATGGGCAAAGGCTTCCCACGCCCAAAGCCGCGCCATGCCCGGTAGCGGATCGGGGTTGTAGGGGGCCCAGTTCACTGGACCGGGCTGCTGTTCCATGATCCACCAGCGCCCCCGCCCCACGGCGCGGTAAAGATCATGGTGAAAGGCCTGAAAATCCGGATCGCCTTGCCGCACGAAACGGCGCTTGTGATCGGCCGGGGCTTCCAGGCGATCTGACAGGAAGCCCAGCGGATAGGCATCCCATGACGCGATGTCGAGATCGGCGCCCAGCCTGAAATGGTCGAAATCCGTGATCCGGCCCATATAGTTATGGGCAATGGGGGCAGAAGAATGCCGCCGAATGATCTCTGTCTGAAGGCGGTTGAACTCTACCACCATATCGCTGGCGAAGCGGCGGTAATCCATCCAATGCGCGGGGTTCGCCTCTGTCACCGTCAGGTTCGGCAGGCCGATGTCATCGAAGCTGGCATAGTCCATGGACCAGAACACATTGCCCCAGGCGCGGTTCAGCGCATCGGGGGACTGGTATTTCTGCGCCAGCCAGTTGCGAAACGCGGTCAGCGCGACGGGCGAGAAGGACAGGACCGTGTCATGGCAGGCGTATTCGTTATCGGTCTGCCACGCCGCCACATGCGGGTTGAGGCCATAGCGTTCGGCCATCGCCGCCACGATCCGCGCACATTCGGCGCGGTATCCGGGGTGCGCGAAATCGTAATGCCGGCGCGAGCCGAAGCCGCGCGGCCGTCCCTGCCTGTCCACGGCCAGCATGTCGGGGTGGCGGTCCAACATCCAGCGTGGCGGGGTGGCGGTGGGGGTGCCCAGCACCACCTTCAGCCCGTGCCCGCCAAGGGTCTGGATCGCGCGGTCCAGCCACGACCAATCCCAGCGGCCGGGTTCCGGTTCCAGGCGTGCCCATGCGAATTCGCCAATGCGCACCCATGTCAGCCCAAGGGCGGCCATGCGGGTGGCATCCTCCTCCCATTGGGATTCGGGCCAGTGTTCGGGGTAATAGCAGACGCCAAGGGTGCGTTTCACAAGATCACCTGATGTTCGGTTTGGCCCGGGGCCACGCCCGGCACCATGAAGGTCATGCCCGCCAGCGGACAGGCGGCGCGGGCGGCATTATCCATACCTTGCAGGGCGGTGGTGCAGTATAGCGTATCCCCCCCGAACGCCGGGCAGGATGTATGGGGCGCATCGAAAGCCACGCTGCGTACCCGGCTGCCATCTGGGGCATAGGCAGACACACACCCGGCCCCCCATTCTGCCAGCCACGTCAGACCTGCGGCATCCACCACCGCGCCATCGGGGTTCAGCCCTTCGACCGTCAGGTCAAGGAACACCTGCGGCCGCCCCTTTGGCCAGCCCTCGGCATCCAGCGCCACCCGCATCACCCGGCCGGCGGCGGTATCGGCGAACTGTGCCGTCCGCCCATCGGGCGGAAACGAGATGGCGTTGGAAATGGTGATATTGGCGAACAGGCGGCGCAGCGCGCCCTTGTAATACCGCCAGATCGACCCGGCACCGGGTTCCGCGCCCTTGCCCATCGTGCCGATCCAGAACCCGCCCTGCGGATCCGCCCGGCCGTCGTTCGACCGGTTGCCCGGCACATCGGCCTCCAGCGCGGCAAGTGTGGTATCGCGCCCGGTGGCCAGATCAAACCGGAACAGCCGGGTTTCGCTGGCGATCAGCAGCGCGTCTCGGCCAACCCAGCCCGCCGCGCTGACCATTTCGGGGAAGTGCCATTCCTGCGGGCCATCGTCCGACCGGGTGAGAAGCCGGCGGCCAAGGATATCGAACCAGAACAACTGCCCGCGCAAGGGGTGCCAGAGCGCCCCTTCGCCAAGCGCGCAGGGGCGGTTGTCGAAGATCATCCCAGAACCTCGTCATAAGCGGCGACGATGGCCCGCGCGCGGCTGGCCACCTCGTCCGCCGAAAGTCCGGGTGTGTAAAGTGCCGTGCCGATGCCAAAGCCATTGGCCCCCGCGCGCACCCATTCGGCAAAATTCGCAGGCCCTGCCCCGCCGACAGCATAGACCTGCGTTCCCTGCGGCAGCACCGCGCGAATGGCCCGCAGCCCATCCGGGCCCAGTAGACTGCCGGGAAACAGCTTCAGCCCGTCCGCCCCGGCCTTCAGTGCGGCGAAGCATTCCGTGGGCGTCATCACCCCCGGCCAGCTTTGCATGCCCAGCCGGCGCGTCAGGGCTATCACCTCGGGGTCGCAATTGGGCGACACGATCAACCGTCCGCCGGCATCCTTCACATCCTGCACCTGATCGGGCGTCAGCACCGTGCCCGCCCCGATCTGCGCCACCGCCCCCAGCTTGTCGACCATGGCCACGATCGAGGTCATCGGCTGCGGAGAGTTCAGCGGCACCTCGATCCGGGTGATCCCGGCATCGACAAGCGCGCGCGCCACGGGGATGGCATCGGGGGGCGTGATCCCGCGCAGGATGGCAATCAGGTTGCGATGGGTCATCTGGTCATCTCATGCTGTCGAAAAAGGCTGGCCAGCCCCGCAAGCGTGCAGGCCGTGCCGGGAAGGATGCGCGCCTCGGCGCCTTGGGCCGCAAGGGCACGGGCATAGCTGCGCGACAGGCCTTCGGACCCGATCAGCGCGACCGGCTGGCCCAGCCAATAAGGGCGGGCGGCGGCCAGTTCTATCCCGATCAGAAGGCCCGAAAGCCGGGCCCGGGCCTGCGGGGCGGCCAGCCCCGCGATCAGCCCTTCCGCACGCAGGGAAAACAGCCGCGCGGCGATCCGTTCGGGGCGCGAAAGCGCATCGGACAGGCCTGTATCAAAGGCCGCATCATCCCAGCCCGCGCCCTGAAGCCCATGCCGCAGGACCGACTGTTCCGACAAAAGCGCGAACAGCTCGCCCGTCATGAAGGTCTGGAAACTGACCACCTCGCCCGCACTGACATGGGCCCATTTGGTATGGGTGCCCGGCAGGCACAGGATGCCGTCAAACCCCGGCCAAAGCGCCAGCGCGCCCGCGATCTGGGTTTCCTCGCCCCGCATCACATCGGCCGGCTTCATCTGTTTCAACCCTGGCGCAATGCTGACACGGATACGGCCATCGGTGGTGGGCACCTGCACCATCGCAGCCGGGTCCAAGGGCGCGCAAGGCACGCAGCGATAGGGGGCTTCGTGCCAGCCCTGACGGCTGCCGACCATGCCGCAGGCAACGACTGGCACCGGCACGTGCGCTGCCGCCAGCCAGGGTTCGATCAGGCGGATCAGTGCAGGTTCGAAATCGGCCCGGCCCAGACGGCCCATCCCGTCCTCTGACGAGGCTTCGGCCAAGATACCTTCTGCCCCCATCGCCCAGACGCGCAGATTGCTGGTGCCCCAGTCTACGGCGATCCAATCGGGGGAAGGGGGCAGTGTCACAGAAGTTCTCCTTCAACCACCCACATCGTCGCAGGCCAGGCCACGGGCAAAAGCACCCCCTGCCCCATCAGCGCCTTTCCGGTCAAGACCAGCGGACCGCCCTTCAGCGCATTCGGCCCGCGCGATTGCGGCGGCGCATCTTCGGGGTTGCGCAGGCGGATGCGATAGCGCGCCGCCGGTTCCAGACCTGTCAGCCGCAAGGGTCGCGGAAGGATCTGCGCCGAAGCCTCGGCCTGCCCGGCAAAGACTACAAAGCGCCGCCCGTCTTCTGCCAGATGCATTTCGGCGGCAACCGCCGGGTCGGGGCTGGGCAGGCGGTGCAGGCTGCCTGCCATCATCCAGCCGCGGTTGGCCTTGAACCACGCCGTGATATCCGTCAGCGTCTGCGTCTCTTCATCCGTCAACTCGCGCAGGTCCATTTCAAACCCCATGTGGCGCTGCGCGGCCACCCAGGCGCGGAAGGCCATCGGCAGGATCCGCCCCGATGTATGGGATTTGCGCGGCCCGACATGGCTGCCGGTAATGGCCGCGGGCAGGAACAGCGCCGCGTCATGCTGCATTCGCAGGCGTTCCAGCGCATCATTGCTGTCAGACAACCAGACCCGGTGAGTCCGGGCCAGAATGCCCGCATCGATCCGCCCGCCACCGCTGGCACAGCTTTCAATCTCGACCTCCGGATGGGCGGCGCGCAGCCTGTCGAACAGCGCCCATGCCCCCCGCGTCTGTTCGGCATCCACCACAGGCAACAGCCGGTTGTGATCCCATTTGATGTAATCGATCGGATATTCGCCCAGAATCGCGCTGATGGCCTGAAACAGATGATCGCGAACCGCCGGCAGCGCCAGATTCAGCACCATCTGCTGCCTTCCCGTCACCTGATCGGCCGGGCCAAGCATCCAATCGGGATGGGCGCGGAACAGATCGCTGTCCGGGTTCACCATTTCGGGTTCGAACCACAGGCCAAAGGTCATGCCCAGCTTGTGAACATGGGCAATCAGCGGATGCAGCCCTTCGGGCCATTTCCGGCGGTCCACCACCCAGTCGCCAAGGCTGGAGGTATCGTCATCGCGCCGCCCGAACCATCCGTCATCCAGCACGAACCGTTCCGCACCGATGGCGGCGGCCCGGTCGGCGATGGCGGCAAGATCCGCCAGATTGTGATCGAAATAGATCGCTTCCCAGCAGTTGTAATGCACAGGGCGAGGGCGGTCCCGGTCCGGCCATGGCACCACCCTGTCCCGCAGATCGCGCTGGAAGGCGGCGCCAATACCGTTCAGCCCGGCATCGGACCAGATGGCAATCACCTCGGCCGAGGCGAAATCGGTTCCCGCCGCGGTTTCGGCACCAAGGGGCGCGCCGAACTGAACCTGACGGCGCCCGTCGGGCAATTCTTCGGCCAGCATGCGATGCCCGCCAGACCATGCGTAATGCAGCGCCCATGCCGCCCCCGCCGTATCGGTCGTGCCCGCATCGGGCATGATCACGAAGGGCGGATGTTCATGGCCAGACCGGCCGGTGCGGGCCTCTCGGGCCCGGATGCCTGGTGTCCAGTCTGTCCGGTTCAGCCGGAACTCGCCGATCCATTTGCCCGAAACGTCAATGATCTGGCGGCCCGAAGGCGGGGCCGGCAGCACCGGGGCAGCCAGCCAGATCACCCGCAGGGGGCGGTCAGACTGAAGCAGGGTCTGCAAGGTGAAAACACCCGTCGGCTGCGCGCGGATGACATGCACAAGCGCAATCCCGCCCGCGCGGGAGGTAAAGCGCAGGCTTGCGGGCGCGACTTCGGCCCGGTCAAAGACAAAGGCCGGGTGCAGCGGCGTCCCATCCGCTTCGGCCAGAAGCAGGCCTGGTTGGCCCTGAAACGCCCGCCCGCTTTCGGGCGAAAGCGAAAGCGCCGGCAAGGCGTCCAGCATCCCGCCCGTCAGATCCTGCCGGGTGCTTGCCGCAAGCTCTGCCAGGTCTTCGCCGGCCGGCAGGCGGGAACCCCACCAGACAACCTCGGGGATACCCCCGGACGAGGTGAAGACAAGGGTCTGCGACCCTGCATCGATCCGCCATTCCATTACTTCACCGCCCCAAGCGTCAGACCAGCAATAAAATGCTTTTGCATCATGAAGAACATCAGCACCGGCGGAAGCGCCGCAAGGATCGATCCGGCGCTGACCAGATGCCACTGGGCAATCCACTGGCCGTTCAGGCTGGAAAGACCCGCGGTGATCGGCTGGCTGTCAACCCCTTGGGTCAGCACCGTGGCCCAGAAGAAATCGTTCCAGATGAAGGTGAAGACCAGGACCGACAGCGCCGCGATGGCAGGCCGCATCAGCGGCAGCACGATGTACCAGAAGATGCGCCATTCGCTGACGCCTTCCACACGGGCGGCCTCAATCAGCTCGTAGGGCAGTGCCTTTATGAAATTGCGCATGAAAAGCGTGCAGAACCCGGTCTGGAAAGCGATGTGGAACAGCGCAAGGCCGTACCAGGTGTCATACATCCCCAGTTGCAGCGTCATGTCGCGCACCGGCACCATCAGGATCTGAAAGGGCACGAAGTTCCCGGCAACAAACATGAAGAACACAAGGATATTCGCGCGGAACCCATAGACCGCCAGCGCAAAGCCGGTCATCAGCGAAAGGCCCACCGCGCCGATCACCGTGGGGATCGTGACCCACAGCGAGTTGATCATGTATTGCCCGATCGGTGTCTTGGTGAAGATGAAGATATAGTTTTCCCAGGCAATGCCCGACGGCATGCCGAAATAGTTGCCTTGCGCCAGATCGGACGCGGGGCGCAGCGAGGTAAGCGCCACACCCAGAAGCGGGAACAGCCAGATTATCAGCGCAACGGGAAGCGCGAATGTATAAATCCATTGCGCCGCGGGGCTGGATTTCTGAATCGGACGAGGAAACATCTCAGCGCTCCTGCTCGTCGCGCCACATCTTCCAGATGAAGCCCGAGATGAAGACCATCATGATGGCAAAAAGGACAACGGCGATGGCCGCGCCGTACCCCATGCGGAAACCGAATTCGCCCAGCGCCATTTCGAACATGTAATAAGACAGGACACGGCTTGAACCGAAAGGTCCGCCACTGGTCATGATCGACACCAGGTCAAAGCTGCGCAGCGCGCCGATGACGGTGACGATGACGGCGATGAAGGTGGCCGGGCGCAGTTGCGGCAGCACCACATACCACAGCATCCGCCAGCCCTTTGCGCCATCCAGCCGTGCCGCTTCGATCTGGTCGGGGGCCACGTTGTTCAGGCCGGTAAGATAAAGGATCATCACATAGGCAATCTGCGGCCAAAGCCCGGCGGCAATGATGCCGTAGGTGACAAGATCAGGGTTCGCAAGAACAGCAGTGCCCTTGCCGGTGACGCTTTCGGTCAACAGATAGAACAGCCCGAAGTTCGGCGCATAGAACCATGCGAAGATCAGGCCAACGACGACCTGGCTGATGACGAAGGGAAAGAAGAACAGCGACTTGTAAAGCCGGATACCGGTTACTGTCTGGTTCAGGAAAATCGCGATGAAAAGCCCGATGGGCAGTGCCAGCATGTAAAGGACAAGCCATTTCAGGTTGTTCCAAAGGCTGGTCTCAAAGGCAGGGTCGGTCATCAGCTCGGCATAGTTGCGCGTGCCGACAAAAGTTCCCGTGAACTCGCCGTTCTGGTTGTAAAGCCCGTTCCAGTCATAGAACGACAGGGTCACACTCTGCACGATCGGCCAAAGTACATAGACCGTGAACATGAAAAGCCCGGGCGCAAGGAACAGCCAGGGCGCCAATGCCCGCTGGTTCCAGCGCCGTGCCGCGGCAGTATCGGATGCCTGTGCCATGTCTGCCCCCGGAAATCGAAAAGGCGCCCCCCCGCGAAAGGGGGCGCCCGATGGTCAGATCACTGCGGGTAAAGCCGCAGGCGGGTTTGTTCCAGCCGAGCGAGGATCGCTTCAAGCTGCTCAGGCTGCACCAGGAACTGCTGGAAGCCTTCCATGCCAACCTTGGCATATTCGGCATCCGCGTCACGGTCCCAGAACTGGGCGATGCCCCCTGTCGCGGTGGAAAGCGCCTCGAAGCCTGCGGTCAGGAACGGGTCGGCCGCATCCACGGTCGCATTCTTGTTGGTCGGCAGTTGACCCACCGCCCCGTTCCACTTCGACTGCGCATCCGCGCTGGCCATATAGGCCAGGAACGCCTTTGCATCCTCGGGGTTCTTCGCTCCGCTCGTCAGGTGGATCGTGTCGGTCGGGGCTTCTTCGGCCCGGGCGATACCTGCGGTGATTTCCGGGAACACCATGAAGCCAAGGTTGTCATTGGTCATGCCGCCTTCCTTGAAGACGCCGACGGCAAAGTTGCCCATCACATAGTTGGCAGCCTTGCCCTGTACGAAGATCGCCGCCGCATCCTGCCAGTCGATCGCGGCATGGTTTTCGGTGACGTAGGGCTGCAACTTGCCAAGGTTTTCGAAAACGGCCCGCGCCTCGGGCGAAGTCCAGGAAACCTTGCCCGCCGCCAGATCACTGTGGAACTGATAGCCGTTGGTGCGCAGGCTTACATAATCGAAGATCCCCGCAACCGGCCACAGCGCGCTGGAACCCGTTGTCACGCAGTCAATCCCGGCAGCCTTGAACGCCTCGCAATTGGAAAGGAACTGTTCCCAGGTCACGCCTTCGGGGCCCGGCTCGGCCACGCCCGCCGCCTTGTAGGCATCGCGGTTATAATAGATGCCCCACTGATAATAGGTGTAGGGGATGGCATACTGCTTGCCGTCGATGGTCGACGACGGCACCGACGAAGCCAGCGCCTCGGTCAGACCATTGTTCGCCCAGACATCCGAGATATCGGCAAACAGGCCAGCTTCGACGAAGGGACGCATGCGGTTCGCGGCATACCAGTTGGCAAGGTCCGGCGGATCAGCGGTCAGGAAGTTTCGGATCGCGTTCTTGTAGGCTTCGTGGTCGAAGTTGGTCAACTGGATGTCAATCTCGGGGTTCGCGGCTTCGAAATCGGCGATCAGCGCCTCGGCCGCTGCCAGCGGAATCGGATCATAGTCCGCGTTCCATGTGACAATGCGCTTTTCCTGCGCGAAAGCCGAAGTTGACATCAAAAGTGCCGCAGTCAGGGCAATCGTGCCCTTCGCGTAACGGACCATGGTTTCCTCCCTTTGGTTCCATTAATTGAAACTAAGTCTTGAATATTGAAAACTATGTCGGGTATCGGTTAGCCTGTCAACAGGAAGACGGCAGGAGAACACGGATGGCGGCAGAGCCTACGGGCGATGGAACGGTCGGCAAGGCGCTGGATGTGCTGGACATGGTGGCCAGCCATGGCCACCCCGTGCGCTTTTCCGACCTGCTGGAAAAATCGCCCTATCCCAAGGCGACGCTTTACAGATTCCTGCAAACCCTGACGCATCAGGGCATGCTGGCGCATGATCCCGATACCGGCACCTATGCGCTTGGCGTGCGCCTTGTCCGGCTAGCGCATGCGGCATGGTCGCAATCCTCTCTGGCCCCGATAGCCCGGCCGTGGATCGATTCGCTGGCCGCCGAAACAGGAGAGACGATCCATCTGGCGCAGCTTGACATGGGGCAGGTGCTGTATGTGGACAAGCGCAACGCCGCCCGCCCGGTCGAGATGTTCGCACAGGCCGGCAAGGTGGGGCCGGCCTATTGCACCGGGGTGGGCAAGGCGATGCTAGCCTTCCTGCCCGAAGATCAGCTTGCCGCGGCGCTGACCCGGCAAAGCTTTCACCGCCATACCGAACATACGCTGGATACGCCGCAGGCGCTGCGGGCTGAACTTGCGGCCATCCGCGCCCGCGGCCACGCCTTTGACCGCGAGGAACATGAGCCCGGCATCATCTGCTGTGCGGTGCCCATCCTTTCACGGTCGGGCCGGGTGTTGGGCGCCATTTCGGTGACCTCAACCACCGCGCGCACCACGCTTGCGGCATTGGAAGCCGGGGCAGACAGAATCAAGGACTGCGCGGCGCGGATCGCCGCAGAGGCGGAAAGCTGGCGCTTTCCGGAACAGGGATAGGCCCCTTTCACGGGCCAGAGGGAGGGAAGATGACAGGCGTTACGCTGAACCGCGTGGTCAAGCGCTATGGCGATGTGCAGGTGATCCATGGGGTTGATCTGGACATTCAGGATGGCGAATTTTGCGTATTCGTCGGGCCATCGGGCTGCGGCAAGTCCACGCTTTTGCGCATGGTCGCGGGGTTGGAAGAAACCAGTGACGGCACCATTCGCATCGGTGCGCGCGATGTGACAAAGGCAGATCCGGCCGAACGCGGCGTGGCGATGGTATTCCAGACCTATGCGCTTTATCCGCATATGACCGTGGCCGAAAACATGGGCTTCGGCCTGAAGATGACCGGCCACCCCAAGGCCGAGATTGACAGCAAGGTCAGGGAAGCCAGCCGCATCCTGAAGCTGGATGAATATCTGGCCCGCAAACCAAAGGCCCTGTCGGGCGGTCAGCGCCAGCGCGTCGCAATCGGCCGGGCCATCGTGCGCGGGCCCGAGGTTTTTCTGTTCGACGAACCGCTATCGAACCTTGATGCCGAGTTGCGGGTGGAAATGCGGGTGGAAATCGCCCGCCTGCACCGCGAAATCGGGGCGACGATGATCTATGTGACCCACGATCAGGTCGAGGCGATGACGCTGGCCGACAAGATCGTTGTGCTGCGCTCGGGCCGGGTGGAACAGGTGGGCGCGCCGCTGGACCTGTATCACGACCCCGACAACAAATTCGTGGCCGGCTTCATCGGCAGCCCGGCGATGAACTTCGTGCAGGGCACCACCGGCACCGACGGCATGGTGGAAAGCAAGGGGCTGGGAAGCCCGGTGAAGCTTACGATGCGGCTGCCCCAGGCCGGTGCGCCGGTCACGCTGGGCCTTCGGCCGCAACATCTTTCACTGGCCAATGGCGACACGCATGTGGTGGAAGTGACCGAAGCCCTGGGCGGGGTCAGCTATATCCATGTCAGCGCCCCTTCGGGCGAAAAGCTGGTGGTAGAATCGCGCGAAGACCCAAAGGTGCGGCTGGGCGAAAAGGTGGGCATCGCCTTTGATCCCGCCAATGTCATGGCCTTTGACGCAAAGGACGAACGCCGCCTGCGCTGAACCGGCAGCGCCCTGCGCCCGGATCGCGGGCGCGGGGCTGCGTCAGAACATGTCAAGCAGACGCTTCAGGTAATCCAGTTCCGCATCGGGGCGGGACTGGTCGCCCGACCGGCGACGGATTTCATCCAGCAGATCCTGCGCGCGGCGATACACATCCTCGCCCTGAAGCATGTTGCGGTCAGATCCGATCCGCGCGCTTTCACCCGGTTCGCGGCCCAAAGGATCACGCTGGCTGTTCGGATCGGCACGACCGAAATCTTCGCCGGGCTGACCCTGACCTTCCTGCCGCTGCTGTTCGGCCAAAGCCTCGCCAAAGTTGCGCATGCCTTCGCGCAGCGCTTCCAAAGCCTCGGCCTGACGGTCCAGCGCACCAGGCAGGTCTTCATTGCGCAGGGCCTCTTCCGCCTC
Source organism: Paracoccaceae bacterium (assembly GCA_023260935.1). GTDB lineage: Bacteria > Pseudomonadota > Alphaproteobacteria > Rhodobacterales > Rhodobacteraceae > Pseudotabrizicola. The sequence goes on along the minus strand of JALQTL010000280.1, from coordinate 1,493 downwards.
GCGCATGGCGCGGCCGGCGCGATCAAGCTGGCGGCGGCCTTCCTCGCCCTGTTCCGATCCTTCGCCCGGCAACTGGCCCTGCCCCAGACGGCCCAGCCTGTCACGCAACTCCTGCTGACGTTGCGCCAGCCCCTGCCCGCCCGGCTGACCCTGCCCCTGACCTTGCTGATCGCCCTGCTGTTCGCCCGGTTGCTGACCGGGTTGCTGACCTTCGCCCTGCTGCTGGCCATCCCGGCCTTCCTGAAGGTCGCGGAAGGCATCATCGGAAAGGTTCTGCTGATCGCGCAGGGTTTCGTTCAGGTCGCGCATGGCCTGATTGCCCTGACCCTGCCCCTGACCGCCCTGTCCTTCGACGACCTGCATGTTTTCCATCAGCTGGCGCAGCATCTCCATCAGTTCCTGCGCCTCGGCCATGCGGCCTTCTTCCATCAGCCGCTGCAATTCTTCCAGCATCTGCTGAAGCTGGTCGCCCGACATCTGCATGCCGTCCATGTTCTGCGACAACTGGCTGTCGGGGTTGCGCTGAGCCTCTTCGGCCAGTTCGCGCATGTATTCGTTCAGCGCCTGACGCAGTTCCTGCATCAACTCGTCGATCTCTTCGGGGCTGGCGCCGTTGCGCATCGCCTCGTCCAGACGGTCCTGCGCCCGCTGAAGCCGTTCAAAGGCGCTGGCCAGATCGCCTTCTTCCACCATCAGCGCGATCTGCCACAACTCTTCGGCCATCTTGTCGCGACGTTCGGGCGTCAGGGCTGCCTTTTCGTCATCCATTTGCCGCATCAGAACACGCAGCCGAAGATAGGCCCGTTCGTTGCGGATGAATTCATCGGGCTTGTAGGTGACGGCCTTCAGAATCTGCACCGACCGGGCGACATTCTGCCGGTTCCACAGCAGATCGCGCCGCATTTCGATCAGCGCGGCGGCAAGCGGATCAAAGAACCGCCGCCCGGGCAGGACAACAGAGATCGGTTCCGCCCGCCCTTCCTGACCCGCCGCATCAATGGCGGTGAAAACCATCGTGACAGGCAGGTTCGCGAAAGGATGCTGCGACAGATCATCAATCAATGTTTCGCTGAATTCCGCCCTGTTGCCGGTGACGGGCATCGGCAGATCCAGCGTCACCGCCTCGCGCGGTTCGGGCTCTGTGGCCAGACCATAGCGGCGGTCCACCGCCGGCAGATCCAGCGCGATGCTGACCTGCCCGGCGACCACGCCGTAATCATCACTGGTCGAGAATTCCTGCCGGAAGCGTCCGTCAGCCTCGCGTCCGATATCGCCCTTTGGGGCGATCGTTGGCCGGCCGTCAGGCAGCGCGGTCAGATCCCATGCCCGGCCCCCGGGGCCATCAATCGCCACCGTGCCCGAAGTGTTAAGGACGAAATCCCGGGCAACGCTTTGGGCCGCGTCAGCCGGCGCCGCATCGCCCGATACGGTTTCCGAAAGCGTCAGCGCCCCCACCTCGCCATACAGGCGGAATTGCAGGCGGGTGCCGATCG
>JALQTL010000271.1 GCA_023260935.1 Paracoccaceae bacterium | reverse complement strand
AGATCAGCGCGTCATGCGCCTCATACATCGCGGCCTTGGGGAAATAGACGTCATTGGTGGCCACCAGCGGCAGACCCATTTCATAGGCCAGCTCCACATGCCCCCGCTCGGTCCGCGCTTCCGCCTCGGGCAGACGCCCGCCCTCGCCCGGGTGGCGCTGCAATTCCACATACAGACGCTGCGGATAGATCGCGTCCAGCCGCTGCAAGAGCGCGCGCGCCTTGGCCTCCTGCCCCTGTTGCAGGAACCGCCCCAGCGGCCCGTCGGGCCCGCCCGTCAGGCAGATCAGCCCCGCGCCATGGGCGGCAAGATCGTCCAGCGTCACCTGCGGCACCTGCCCGCCCTTGTCGACATAAAGGCAGCTGTTCAGCTTCATCAGGTTCATGTAGCCGGCCTCGTCCTGCGCCAGCAGAACCACCGGCGCAGGCATCCGCGGCCGCTCTCCCGGCTGGGCGGGATCATGCGCCAGGGCGATCTGGCAACCGACGATGGGCTGCACCCCGGCGCCCTGCGCGGTCACGCAGAATTCCAGTGCGCAGAACATGTTGTTGGTATCGGTCACGGCAATGGCAGGCATCTGCGCCTCGGCCGCCAGCTTGACCAGCTTCTTGACCGGAACCGCCCCTTCCAGCAGGGAATGTTCGGTATGCACCCGAAGGTGAATGAATCGTGCGGGATCTGACATGGCCCCAGCCTAGCGAAGCGACAGGCCCTGCGAAAGCCCGCCTCATTCTTTGGCAATTTTTGAGAAAGCTTCCGCCTTGCCTGAAAAATTTGCACTTGCCTTGTGGATCATCCCCCGGCTTCATGGTCAAACAGGGAAACGGGCGGAACAGCCCGGGGGGCGCATGATCCGCTTTACGCCGCATCGGGCGGACATGCACGTGGCAAGGCACGGGGCCTCGAACGGGGAGAAGGCGGCGGACTGAACACAGATGCCCGGAATTGCGTTTCTCTTGAACGGAACGCCCGTCCGCGTCGATGGCACAGCGCCAACGCGGACCCTGCTTGACTGGCTGCGCGAAGACCGCGGCCTGACCGGCACCAAGGAAGGCTGCAACGAAGGCGATTGTGGCGCCTGCACCGTCATGGTCACGGATGACCGCGGCAGCCGCGCGCTGAACGCCTGCCTGCTGTTCCTGCCGCAACTGGATGGCAAGGCCGTGCGCACAGTCGAAGGTCTGGCCGGGCCCGATGGCACCCCACACCCGGTGCAAGAGGCCATGGTCACCCATCACGCCAGCCAGTGCGGTTTCTGCACCCCCGGTTTCGCCATGTCGATGGCCACGGCCCATCTGAACGGCCGCACCGACCATGATGACCAGCTTGCCGGCAACCTGTGCCGCTGCACCGGCTATGCGCCCCTTATCCGCGCCGCCGAAGCCGCCGCGACCCGGCCCGTGCCCGGCTGGATGACCGCCGACCGCGACTTCATCGGATCACAACGATCCTCGGGGGAGGAGGCCGAGGGCCGAGAGGGGCAGACAGCCCCCCTGCACGGCTTCCGCCCGAAGACCTCGGATGCGCTGGCCGACTGGTATCTGGCCCATCCCGAAGCCACGCTGATCGCCGGGGCCACCGATGTCGGCCTCTGGGTGACCAAACAGTTGCGCGATCTGGCACCGGTGGCCTTCCTGAACGGGATCGACGATCTGAAGACCATCACCCGGCAGGGCGATGATCTGCGCATCGGGGCGGGTGTCACGCTGACCGATCTTCTGGCCGCGATGGAACCACTGCACCCGTCCTTCGCCGAACTCCTTCGCCGCTATGCCAGCGTGCAGGTGCGCAATGCGGCCACCATCGGCGGCAATATCGCCAATGGCAGCCCGATCGGTGATGGCCCGCCCGCGCTGATCGCCCTTGGCGCGCGGCTGCACCTGCGCCGCGGTGCGGTGCGGCGCGAGATGGCGCTGGAGGATTTCTTCCTCGACTACCGCAAGCAGGATCGCCAGCCCGGCGAATTCGTCGAAGCGATCTCCCTGCCCGCCAGCGCCCCGGCGCTGCGCTGTTACAAGCTGTCAAAGCGCTTCGATCAGGATATCTCGGCCGTCTGCGGGGCGTTCAACGTGACCGTAACGGCGGGCAAGGTCACCGCGGCCCGCATCGCCTTTGGCGGCATGGCCGGGGTTCCCCGGCGCGCGGCCCGGGTGGAAGCCGCCCTGATCGGTCAGGACTGGACAGAAGCCCTTGTCCTTGCCGCACGGGAGGCGATGGCAAGCGATTTCACGCCGCTGTCGGACATTCGCGCCTCGGCCGGCTATCGGCTGACGGCTGCGGGCAACATGCTGCTGCGCTATTTCCATGACCTCAAGGGCACGCCTGTCTCGGTGCTGGAGGTGGCGCCATGACCATGGGCAAATCGCTTCCCCATGACGCGGCCCCGCTACATGTGACCGGGCAGGCGCGCTATGTGGATGACATTCCGCTGCCGGCCAATGCGCTGCATCTGGCGTTCGGGCTGTCAACCATCGCCCACGGACGGGTGGTGGCGATGGATCTTTCGGCCGTGCGCGCAGCACCCGGCGTTGTGGCCGTCTGGGGCCCCGGGGATTTCGACGAGATGCCCGATTGCAGCCCTTCGGCCCATGACGAGCCGCTGATCTCGACCGGCGAGGTGATGTATCTGGGCATGCCGCTGTTTCTGGTGGCAGCGACCAGCCATCTGGCCGCGCGCAAGGCCGCGCGGCTGGCGCAGGTCACCTATGAGGAGCGGCCCGCGATCCTGACCGTGGATCAGGCGCTGGCGGCGGGCAGCCGGTTCGAGGACGGGCCGGTGATCTGGCAGAAGGGCGATGCCGCCCGCGCCATCGACAGCGCGCCGCATCGCGTCGAGGGTCGGTTCGAGGTGGGCGGGCAGGAGCATTTCTATCTGGAAGGTCAGGTCGCGGCCTGCCTGCCGCTGGAAGGCGGCGACATGCTGATCCATTCCTCGACCCAACACCCGACCGAGATCCAGCACAAGGTGGCCCATGCGCTGCACCTGCCGATGAGCGCGGTGCGGGTCGAGGTGCGGCGGATGGGCGGGGGCTTTGGCGGCAAGGAAAGTCAGGGCAACGCGCTTGCCATCGCCTGTGCGCTGGCCGCGGCGCGCACCGGGCGACCGGCCAAGATGCGCTATGACCGTGACGACGACATGATGATCACCGGCAAGCGCCATGATCTGCGGATCCTTTACCGAGCGGGGTTCGACGATCAGGGCCGGGTGACGGGGGTGACCTTCACGCATCTTTTCCGCTGCGGCTGGGCGCAGGATCTTTCCCTGCCGGTGGCCGACCGGGCCATGCTGCACGCTGACAACTGCTATCACCTGCCCCATATCCGAATTGAAAGCCACCGGCTGAAGACCCATACCCAAAGCGCCACCGCCTTTCGCGGTTTTGGCGGCCCGCAGGGGATGATCGGGATCGAGCGGGTGATGGATCACATCGCCCATGCGCTGGGCTGCGATCCGCTGACGGTACGGCGCGCGAATTTCTATGCGCCGGCCGAGGGGGCTGATGTGGGGCGAGCCGGGGGCGCTTCGCCCCCCGGACCCCCCGAGAGTATTTCGGCCAAGATGAAGGGCCCTGCCCAGACCACCCCCTATCACATGCCGGTGGAGGATTTCATCGGCCATGAGATCGTGGCGCGACTGGCAGAAACCTCGGGCTATGCCGCGCGGCGGGCCGCGATTGCGGCATTCAACGCGACCAGCCCGATCCTGAAGCGCGGGATCGCGTTGACGCCGGTGAAGTTCGGGATTTCCTTCACGCTGACGCATCTTAACCAGGCCGGTGCGCTGGTGCATGTCTATCAGGACGGGTCGATCCATCTGAACCATGGCGGCACCGAGATGGGCCAGGGCCTGTTTCAGAAGGTGGCTCAGGTCGCGGCGGATGTCTTTGGGGTGGATGCGGGCGCGGTGAAGATCACCGCGACCGATACCGGCAAGGTGCCCAATACCAGCGCCACGGCCGCCTCGTCCGGGTCTGACCTGAACGGCATGGCGACAAAGGCCGCCTGCGAGACGATCCGCGACCGGATGGCCGCCTTCATCGCCGGCAAGCACCAGGTCGAAGCCGGAAGGGTTCGTTTTGCCGATGGCATGGTGCGCGTGGCGGGCGAGGCCTATCCTTTCGCGAAAGTCGCGCAATGGGCCTATGAGGCACGGGTGGCGCTGTCTTCGACCGGGTTCTATGCCACGCCCAAGCTGCAATGGGACCGCAAGGCGGGAAAGGGGCGGCCGTTCTTCTATTTCGCCTATGGTGCGGCGGTGACAGAGGTGGTGATCGACACGCTGACGGGCGAGAACCGCATCCTGCGGGCGGATCTGCTGCATGATACCGGCACTTCGCTGAACCCGGCACTGGATATCGGTCAGGTAGAGGGCGCCTATGTGCAGGGGGCCGGCTGGCTGACGACAGAGGAGCTGGTCTGGGACGGCAAGGGGCGGCTGGCGACGCATGCGCCCAGCACCTACAAGATCCCGGCCTGTTCGGACCGGCCGCGCATCTTCAACGTGGCGCTGTGGGGGGCGCCGAACCGCGAAGACAGCGTGGGCAAGTCGAAAGCGGTGGGAGAGCCGCCCTTCATGCTGGGGATCTCGGCCTTTCTGGCGCTGTCGGATGCGGTGGCGGCCTGCGGGGCGGCCTATCCGGCGCTTGACGCGCCGGCCACGCCAGAGCGCGTGCTGGCGGCGGTGCAGCGGGTGCAGGGCCATGTTTGACCTTGATGCCCTTGGCCGGGCCGTGGCGCGCGAGGGCCGGGTTGCCCGGGTGGTGATCGCCGCACATGACGGCAGCGCCCCGCGCGAGACGGGGACGGCCATGCTGGTCTGGGCCGGCGGTCAGGAAGGCACGATCGGCGGCGGCGCGCTGGAATGGGAGGCGCTGGCGCAGGCCCGGGCGCTTTTGGCGCTGGACGGGGCCGGGGCAGGTGCGCGGCTGAGCCGGATGCCGCTGGGCCCGGCGCTGGGGCAATGCTGCGGCGGGGCGGTGACGCTGCTGACCGAAGTTTTCGATGCAGCCCGGATGCCCCGGCCTGCGGCCGGGGTCTTTGCCCGCGCCATCGACGGGACCGCTGACGGCACCACCGACAGCACCGCTGACGGGCGCGCCATGCCGCTGGCGGTGCGCCGGCTGCTGGACAGGGCCCGGGCGCAGGGTGTGATCCCGGCGCCGCAGCTGACGCAGGGCTGGTTCATCGAACCCCTGGCCCGACCGCGGCGCGCGCTTTGGATCTGGGGCGCGGGCCATGTGGGCCGTGCGCTGGTGCAGGTTCTGGCCCCCCTGCCCGATCTGGAAATCACATGGATCGATGTGGCGCAGGACAGGTTCCCCGCACAGATCCCTGACGGGGTCTGCCCGCTGGTGGCGGCGGATCCGGCGCCT
>JALQTL010000232.1 GCA_023260935.1 Paracoccaceae bacterium | reverse complement strand
CGGCCCCTGATCGCCCGCGCCGCGGCCCCGGTCGCGCTGAGCGCGCTGCTCGCACAGGGTCTGGGGCTGCTTTTGCGGCAGGACCGCCCGGCAGAAAAGGCCGAAGATCTGGCGCAAGATCTGGCCGAGGATCTGGAAAAGGGCGTGAAGACGGCCCGAAAAACAGTCTCTGCAAAGGCAAAAAAGGCCAAGACGGCCGTAAAATCTGCAACCAAGACGGCACCCAAGGCCGCCAGAACCCGGGCCAGGGCCCCTGCCGGAAAGGCAGCCCCTTCGGGCCCGGCAGAGCAGCGCCGGCCGAATGGCGCGGTTGCGCATTAAGGGGCGCCCGGCTTGGACCGCGCCGCACAGATCGCCCTGATCGTTCTGGCCACGCTGGCCACGGTGGCCGCGCTGGACGCCCTGGGCGATCTGGCCGCCCCCATGGCGCTGGCGCTTGTCACCGGGGTGGTGCTGTCGCCGCTGTCGCGGCTTTGGGCGCGGCTGGGGTTTTCGGCCACGCTGGCGGCTTCGTCCAGTCTGGCGCTGGCGCTGCTGCTGCTGGGGGGGCTGGCGATCATGTTGCAGCCCCTGGCCGCGCAGATGCTGGATCAGGCGCCCAAGGTCTGGGCCGATGCCCAAGAGGTGCTACAGGCGATCCGGGGCCTTGTCTCGGGCCTTGCCGAAGCCACGCGAGAGGTGTCCTCGGCCGCCGTGCCCACGGCCAATGCCGCCCCCGCAGCGGCCCCCGCCGCCACCCCGCAGGCGGATGTGGTGACGATGCCCAGCGTCACCGATGCGCTGATGATCGCGCCCGCGGTGGCGGGGCAGATCGTCACCTTCATCGGCACGCTCTTCTTCTTTCTGCTGACGCGGGACGAGATCTATGACTGGGTGGCCCGCCGTCTGGCCAGCCCCGCGCAGCGCGGGCAGGTGGCCCTGCGCCTGCGCGATGCCGAAGTGACGGTTTCACGCTATTTCCTGACCATCACGCTGATCAACGCGACGCTGGGCCTTGCCACGGCGGCGGTGTTGCAGGCGCTTGGCCTGCCCGGGGCGCTCTTGTGGGGGCTGCTGGCCTTCTTGCTGAACTATATCGTCTATCTGGGGCCGGCGCTGCTGGTGGCGGCCCTGGTCTTTGCCGGGGTCGCGGCCTTTGACGGGGCGGCGGTCATCTTTCCCGCGCTGGCCTTTGCCGGGCTGAACTTCATCGAAGGCCAGTTCCTGACCCCGGCTCTGGTGGGCCGGCAGATGGCGCTGAACCCGCTCTTGGTCTTTGTGGCGCTGCTCTTTGGCATCTGGCTCTGGGGCGCCATCGGGGGGATCGTGGTCATCCCCCTGCTGCTCTGGGCCGATGTCCTGCACAAGGGCATCGCCCCGCCCGCCCCCGAAGCTGCCTGACACCCGGCACAGCCGGGGTGTGGCCTTCGTGCCAAAGGCCGCCTAAGATGGCCGGAACGCAAACCGCGACGGGCCTTTGACGATATGAAAGCAGTAATCCTTGCCGGTGGTCTGGGCACGCGGATTTCCGAAGAAAGCCACCTGCGCCCCAAGCCCATGATCGAAATCGGCGGCCGCCCGATCCTGTGGCACATCATGAAGATCTACGGCGCCCACGGGATCACCGATTTCGTCATCTGCTGCGGCTACAAGGGCTATGTGATCAAGGAATATTTCGCCAATTACTTCCTGCACATGTCCGACATCACCTTCCACATGGCCGAAAACCGGATGGAGGTGCATCACCAGAAGGCCGAACCCTGGCGCGTGACACTGGTTGACACGGGCGAAACCACGATGACCGGCGGGCGGCTGAAGCGGGTGGCCGACCATCTGGACGGCCCCTTCTGCATGACCTATGGCGACGGCGTTTCCGATGTGGATGTGACCGCGCTGGTGGCCTTTCACAAGGCCCAAGGCACCGAAGCCACCGTCACCGCGATCCAGCCCGCCGCGCGCTATGGCGCATTGGAAATCAGCGGCACCCGCGTCACCAGTTTCGAGGAAAAGCCGAAAGGCGATGGCCGCTGGATCAATGGCGGCTTCTTCGTCTGCAACCCGTCGGTTCTGGACCGGATCGAGGGCGACCACAGCCATTGGGAGTTGAAGCCGCTGGAAGGGCTGGCGCGTGACGGCCAGCTTTCGGTGTTCAAGCATGATGGCTTCTGGGCCGCGATGGATACCTTGCGCGACAAGACCCAGCTGGAGGCGATGTGGGCCGAGGGCCGCGCGCCCTGGAAGATCTGGGCCTGAACATGATGGGCAGCGGGGGGTTCAGCTGGCAGGGCAGGCGGGTTCTGGTCACCGGGCATACCGGGTTCAAGGGATCGTGGCTGTGCGAAATGCTGCTGGACCGGGGGGCCGCGCTTTCCGGTCTGGCCCTGCCGCCCGAAACCACCCCTGCGCTGTTTGACCAGCTGGGGCTGGCCCGGCGGATGGATCATGCCACGCTGGATATCCGCGATGCCGGCGCCGTGGCCGCCCGGGTGCGTGACGTGGCGCCCCAGATCGTGCTGCATCTGGCGGCGCAACCGCTGGTGCGCCGGTCATACCGGGAACCGGTGGCGACATGGGCCACGAATGTGATGGGCACCGCGCATCTGCTGGAGGCGCTGACCCGCCTGGAAAGCCCCATCGCCGTTGTCGTGGTGACAACAGACAAGGTCTATGACAACCGCGAATGGGTGCATGCCTACCGCGAAACCGACCGTCTGGGCGGGCATGATCCCTATTCCGCCTCGAAGGCCGGCACCGAACTGGTGGCGCAAAGCTGGCGCAAATCCTTTGGCGGCGGGGCCCATGGCCTGCGCATCGCCACGGCGCGGGCGGGCAATGTGATCGGCGGGGGCGACTGGTCGGAAGACCGTATCCTGCCCGATCTGATGCGCGCCCTTGCCGCCGGCCGGGCGCTTTCCCTGCGCAACCCCCATGCCGTGCGGCCCTGGCAGCATGTGCTGGACCCGCTGGCCGGCTATCTGACGCTGGCCGAACGGCTGGCCACATCCCCCGATGCCCAGTGGCAGGACGGGTTCAACTTCGGCCCCGAGGCGGTGGACCTGCGCACGGTGCGCGATCTGGTGGAAACCGCGCTTGGCCATTGGCCGGGGCGCTGGGTCGATGCCTCGGACCCCGCCGCCGTGCATGAGGCCGGGCGGCTGGCCCTGACCATCGACAAGGCCCGCGCCACCTTGGGCTGGGCGCCGCGCTGGGGCTTTGAAACCGCTGTGTCAGAGACGGTTTCATGGTATCGCGGACTGCATGACGGGCAGGATGCAAAGGCCCTGACACGGGCCCAGATCGCGGCCCATCAGGCCAAAACGGGGGCCGCATGATCTTTACCCCCCTGCCCCTTGCCGGTGCCTTCCGCATCGATCTGGACCGGCGCGAAGATGCCCGCGGCTTCTTTGCCCGGCTGTTCTGCGCCGAAGAATTCGCGGATCACGGGCTGGCCACCGCCTGGGTGCAGTGCAACACCTCGTTCAGCCGGGCCGAAGGCACCCTGCGCGGGCTGCATTTCCAGCGCCCGCCGATGGCCGAGGTCAAGATGGTGCGCTGTCTGAAGGGCGCCATCTTCGACGTGATGGTGGACCTGCGCGCAGGCTCTGCCAGTTTCGGGCAGTGGACGGCGCTGGAACTGAGCGCGGAAAACCGCAGCATGGCCTATATCCCCGAAGGCTTTGCCCATGGCTTTCAGACGCTTTGCCCGGAAACCGAGCTTCTTTATTTCCATTCGCAGGTCTACAGCCCCGCCCATGAAGGCGGGCTGCGCCACGATGACCCGCGCCTTGGCATTCCATGGCCCCGCCCGGTGGCCGATCTGTCGCCCCGCGATGCCGCGCATCCGGGCCTTGATACGCTGGAACCGATCCGATGACCCAGACCTGTCGCCCCCAGACCTGTCGCCATTGCCAAGCCCCGCTGACCCGGCGCTTTCTGGATCTGGGCTATGCGCCGCCCTCCAACGCCTATCTGGCGCCCGAGGCGCTGAACGCGCCCGAAATGACATGGCCCCTGCGGCTTTCGGTCTGCGGCACCTGCTTTCTGGTCCAGACCGAGGATTTCACGGCTGCCGAGGCGCTTTTCGATGCCGAATACGCCTATTTCTCCTCAACCTCCAAAAGCTGGCTTGACCATGCCGCGCGCTATGCCGCGATGGTGACCGCCCGCTTCGGCCTGACCGCCGCCAGCCATGTGATCGAGGTGGCGGCGAATGACGGCTATCTGTTGCGCAACTTCGTGGCGGCCGGCATCCCCTGCCTTGGGGTGGAACCCACCGCCTCCACCGCCGCGGTGGCCGAGGCGCAGGGCATTCCGGTGCGGCGCGCCTTTTTCGGGCAGGCCATGGCCGAGGGGCTGGTGGCCGAAGGCTTGGCGGCCGATCTGGTGGCGGGCAACAATGTCTATGCCCATGTGCCCGACATCAATGATTTCACCAGGGGGCTGGCCACGGTCCTGAAGCCCGAAGGCGTGATCACGCTGGAATTCCCGCATCTGATGCGGCTGATCGAATTCTGCCAGTTCGACACGGTCTATCACGAACATTTCTCCTATCTCTCCCTGGGCACCACCGAGCGGATCTTTGCCGCCGCCGGCCTGCGGATCTTTGATGTTCAGGAATTGCCCACCCATGGCGGCAGTTTGCGGGTCTATGGCTGCCGGATGGGCGCCAGTCACCCGCAATCCCCCGCCGTCGCGGCGCTGCTGGCCGAAGAGCAGGCCCGGGGGATGAACAGCCTTTCAGGCTATGAAAGCTTCCAGCCCCGCGCCGATGCGGTGAAGAACGGCTTTCTGCGCTTTCTGTTGCAGGCCAAGGCCGAGGGCAAGACAGTGGCCGCCTATGGGGCGGCGGCCAAGGGCAACACGCTTTTGAACTATGCCGGCGTGAAGCCCGATCTTCTGCCCTTCGTCTGCGATGCGGCACCGTCGAAACAGGGCAAGCTGATGCCGGGCAGCCATATCCCCATCCTGCCGCCCGAGGCGCTGAACAGCAGCCCTCCCGATTATGTGGTGATCCTGCCCTGGAACATCGCCGCCGAAGTCCGCGCCCAACTGGCCCCCCTCGCCGCCCAAGGCACCCGCTTTGTCACGGCCGTGCCGGAACTGGTGGTGTCGTGACGCGCGTCCTGCTGACCGGGGCGACTGGCTTCGTCGGGACGCAGGTCTTGCGCCATCTATTGGCCAAAGGGGCGCAAGTGACCGCCGTCCTGCGCCCGGACAGACCCGCGCCCATCGGCGTGACGCCACTGCGCAGCCCGGACCTCTTCGCAGAACCCGCCAGCTTCTGGGCCAACACCTGCGCCGGGCATGACGCTGTGGTTCATGTCGCCTGGTATGCCGAGCCGGGAAAGTATCTGCACTCGCCCCTGAACCTCGATTGTCTGGTGGGTACGCTGCGCCTGGCACAGGGCGCGGCCGCAGCCGGAGTGCGGCATTTCACCGGCATAGGCACCTGCTTCGAATATGACTTGAGCGCAGCGGCCGTCCTCCCGCACCAGCCGCTGACCACCCACGCCCCGCTCGCCGCGGCCACACCCTATGGGTCGGCCAAGGCCGCCACCTTCATGGCCCTGACGGGAAACCTGCCGGGAATGGGCTTCGCCTGGTGCCGCCTTTTCTATCTTTTCGGGCAGGGCGAAGACCCGCGCCGTCTGGTGCCCTATATCCATGGCAGGCTCGCCGCGGGCGAGCCCGTTGAACTGACATCCGGCCGGCAACTGAGGGATTTCCTAGACGTGGCTGAGGCCGGCCGTCAGATCGCCGAGGTCAGCTTGCGTGGTCTGACCGGCCCCTTGAACATCTGTTCGGGCCTTCCTGTCACCATTGCCGCCCTTGCTGCCAGGATCGCCGAAAGCTATGGTCGCCCCGACCTCATACGCCTCGGCGCTCGACCCGACAGTGCGGATGATCCGGCCTATGTCGTGGGTGTGCCCAGCCTGGCCGCAATGGCTTGAAAGGACGAACGTGACCCTGCGAGAGTTGTACCGGCAAGACGGGCTGCCAATCTTTCAGAACCGGATGTATGACACCCGCGACGCCGGCAGGAACTGTCCCAGGGGCGATATGCGACTGGTAGAAGACATGGACACTGGCCTGGTCCGCAATGCAGCCTTCGATGCAGCCTTGTTGGACTATGACGGCGCCTACCAGAACGAGCAGGGACATTCTCCCCTTTTCAAGGCTCATATGGAAACGGTAGCCGATCTGGTCGAGGCCCATATGAGTCGGACCGGGCTTGTCGAGGTCGGCTGCGGCAAGGGCACCTTCCTTGAATTGCTGCGCGCCCGTGGCACTGATGTCGTGGGCTATGACCCAACCTATGAAGGGTCAAATCCAGTGGTGCGGCGGGAATACTTCACAGAGGATCTCGGGATCACCGGCGAGGGTCTGATCCTGCGGCATGTGCTGGAACATATCCAGGACCCGGTGGGGTTTCTACAGCTTCTGGCCAAGGCAAACGGCCAAAGGGGCCTGATCTATATCGAAGTTCCGTGCCTGGACTGGATCTGTCGCAACCGGGCATGGTTCGATATCTTCTACGAGCATGTAAACTACTTCCGACTGACCGACTTTGACCGCATCTTCGGTCGGGTCCTTTATGCCGGGCGGGCCTTTGGCGGCCAATATCTGACCGTGATCGCCGACCTGGCGACGCTGCGCAAACCCAGGCGAGACCCGACCGATGCGGTCGAATTCCCTGAGGATCTGACAGATCGTCTCGCCGCCGAGGCAGGACAGGACCGGGGTCGCGTCGTGGTCTGGGGTGGGGCGTCGAAGGGCGTGATTTTTGCCTTGTTGCGTGAACGGGCCGGCCATCCGGTCGATCGTGTCATCGACATCAATCCCGCAAAGCAGGGACGATATCTGGCCGCGACCGGGCTGCGCGTCTTGTCTCCCGAGGAGGGATTGGCTGGCCTGCCCAAAGGCAGCCGAATCTATGTGATGAACCCCAATTACTTGGATGAGGTCCGCGCAATGGCGGGCCCGGATTTCGACTGCAGAGGTATGAGCCATGACTGATTTCGAACGCGACGTTACCACGCGGCTGAAGGAGGTGCCTGGCAACGCCCCATTGAGGTCAACGGCGAAAGCGTTTTTGCGGGAATCCGTCGTAGCAAAATATTCCTACAATTTCTTCTGGATGGGGCGGCCCATCATTCAATACCCTCAGGACATGATCGCCATGCAGGAACTGGTGTGGCGCACCCGGCCTGATGTGATCGTTGAAACCGGCATCGCCCATGGCGGATCGCTGATCCTGTCTGCCTCGCTTCTTGCCCTTCTCGACCTCTGCGACGCCACCGAGGCTGGTCAGGTGATGGACCCTGCAAAGCCTGCTCGCAAAGTCGTGGGGGTGGATATCGACATCCGTGCCCATAACCGCACCGCGATTGAGGCCCATCCGATGTCAAACCGGATCACGATGATCGAAGGATCATCAATAGATGCGGGGATCGTGGATCGGGTCAGGGCGGAAGTTGGAGGCGCGAAGCGCGTCCTGGTTTGCCTCGACAGCCATCACAGCCATGATCACGTTCTGGCCGAATTGGAGGCCTATGCCCCGATGGTCAGCCCCGGCAGCTATTGCATCGTGTTCGACACGGTCGTCGAAGACCTGCCGCAAGAGCTTGCCTTTGGCCGCCCCTGGGGGCCGGGCAACAGCCCGAAAAGCGCCGTCCATGCCTGGCTGCCATCACATCCCGATTTCGAGATCGATCATCAGATGGATGCAAAGTTGATGGTCTCCGTCGCCCCCGACGGCTTTCTGCGCCGGAAGGGCTGACCCCCATGCCCCCCCACATGCCGCGGGTTTCGGTGGCCGTGCCGGTCTATAACGGGGCCGCATTGCTGGAGGAATCGCTGGCCTGCATCGCGGGCCAGACGATGCGCGATTTCGAGGTGATCCTGTCGGACAACGGGTCCAGCGATGCCACGCCCGAGATCTGCGCCCGCTATGCCGCAAAGGACAGCCGGTTCCGCCATATCCGCCATGAAACCACCTCGGGCCCGCTGGAAAACTTCCTTTTTGCCCGCGATCAGGCCAGTGCCCCCTATTTCCTGTGGCGCGCGCATGACGATCTTTCCGCCGATACCTATCTGGCGGTACTGGCCGATCTTCTGGACCGCCGCCCCGAAACCGTGCTGGCGGTGGGCGATATCCGGCGCGAGGCATCCCCCGGCACGACCCGGCGTGATTTCCCCTATCGCCCCGATGATGCCGGGCCGCGCCTGACACGGCTTTGGGCGCAGATGTTCCGGTCCTCCTCCAGCTGGTATTATGGCATGTGGCGGCGCGAGGCCTGCATCAGCGTCACCGAGGAAATCCGCGCCCTGCACCCCGATGTCTGGGCCACCGACCACCTGACGCTTTTTGCCCTTGCCCTGCGCGATGGCATCCGCGGCAGCCATGATACGCTGTTTTCCCAACGCATCATCCATGCCGCCCGCCCCGTGGTGCCCTGGGAACGGCTGACTTCGGGGCAGATGCGCGATCAGAACGCCCGCTTTCACGCCGCCTGCCTGCATCTTCTGGACCAGTCCACCTTCAGCACTGCCGAACGCGCCCTGATCAGGCTGTGGCTGCACCGCCAACTCAAGCGTTTGCTCGCCGCGCTGCACCAGCCACACCTGAGGGGCCAACGCGCTGCCCGACGCATCGACACGGCTTTGAATATGCTGACGCAGGGCTTGTGCGTCTGCGACACGCTCGCCGTCAATACGCAACACTTGGTCACCCAATTGCAAGCCGGCAGCTGCGCCCGCTCCGCCTACGACCACTTGGCCAATTTCCGCCGGCATAAACGGCACCGTGATACCCAATGCGTTGAACGTCTGCGCGCTAGGCTCTTTGTTTGGCAACTTGGAGATGTTCAGCACATACCAGCGCAGCGGTGACAAAGTGGTATCGGCGCCGTTGGCCACGCCCAGCTCTATGTCTACGCCGGCGGACACCGCTTGGCTAAGTTCCCAGCGCAGCGCCTGAAATGAACGCACCGCTTGCGCGGCATCAGCGTCCACCGCGCGAAGCTCACGCACATGGTCACCGGCACGCAGACCTGATTGAGCAGCCAAACTAGACGCTGGTGGTTGGCTCAATATGGCTTGCTGCTCTTGCACACCCCACCACTGCACGCAGGC
>JALQTL010000184.1 GCA_023260935.1 Paracoccaceae bacterium | reverse complement strand
GCCCAAGGCCTGCGCTGAACCATATCGCCTGCTAGCCCCCGCCAAGTGCGCCACAATCGCCCTTTGCCGCTTTTTTGCGGCCTTTTCGGAATGTATGAATTCCGCAAGGTGCAGGCAGATGCCGGCGCTACAGGGTCAAGGCTGCAAGGGGGATCGACATGCCATTTCGAACCGAGGCCGGAAGCAATCCGCCACGATTGACGTTCCTTTCCCCGGCCAGCCCGGGCGAAAGGGCAGGGCGGCCATGACTGCTTCTACCCACGCCCCCAAAGGCATCTGCCACGTCTGCGGCGAAAGCCATTCCCTTTCCACCATGTCCCCCTTCGGATCGGTCCGGCCCGGGGTGTCAGAGCTGATTGCCGAAGCGGCACCGGGCTGGGCCGAGGGGCGGTTGATCTGCCGCAGGGATCTGTCCCGGTTTCGCAGGCTTTACATCGAACGGGCCTTGGAAAAGGAACGCGGGGTTCTGTCAGATATCGACCGTGAGGTCGTTGCCAGCTTTGAAACCGGCCAGATCCTTTCGCACCAGCCCGATGATGATGCGCCAACCTCCTTTGGGGACCGCGCCGCCGATACCGTGGCAAGCTTTGGCGGAAGCTGGAAGTTCATCGGCCTGTTCGTGGCCGTTCTGGGCGGCTGGATCGTACTGAACGTCGCCGGCGCTTCGGGCGAGGTGTTCGACCCCTATCCCTTCATCCTGCTGAACCTTGTGTTGTCCTGCGTGGCGGCGATCCAGGCCCCGGTCATCATGATGAGCCAGCGCCGGCAGGAAACCAAGGACCGCCAACGCAGCCAGAACGATTATCAGGTGAACCTGAAGGCGGAACTGGAAATCCGCCAGCTCCATGAAAAGCTTGATCACCAGCTGGCACAGCAATGGCAAAAGCTGGTGGCCTTGCAGCAGATCCAGATCGATCTGCTGGAGGAACGCCTGCGCGGCCGATGATCCACGGCCCACTGGGATTGCCGGTGTTATGTTCCAGTCGAACATAACATGAAATTATGTGAAGATCACATTTTTCATGTTGCCTTGTGCCCCGCATCTGCTATCCGCACCCCATGGCGCGGAGGGGGCCGTGAAGCGCGAAGACCGCAAACAGGCAATCATGGATCTTCTGGTCGATGTCCGGGCGGTGTCGCTGGACGATCTTGCCAGCCGCTTTGATGTTTCGCGCATGACGGTTCACCGGGATCTTGATGACCTTGCGCAGGCCGGTCTTTTGCGCAAGGTGCGCGGGGGGGCCACGGTCGAACCCGGCACGCAGTTCGAAAGCGATTTTCGCATCCGCGCGATGCAGGATGCCGAGGCGAAAGCCCGGATGGCCCGCGCGGCTGCCGCTCTGGTCGAACCGGGGATGACGGTGATGGTCAATGACGGATCGATGGCCGCCGGGCTGGCCGATGCCCTGCTGGACCGCCGACCGCTGACCGTGATCAGCAACAATGCCGCCCTGATCGACCGCCTGCGCGATGAAGCCTCGGTCCGCCTGATCGCGCTTGGCGGGGTCTACAGTGCAAAATACAACGGCTTTTTCGGCGTGGTGACGGAAGCCGCACTGTCGCGCTTGCGAGCCGATCTTGCCTTTGTCTCCACCCCTGCCGTCAACGATCTGCGGGCCTTTCACATGGATGACGAGGTGGTGCGCGCCAAGCGGGCAATGATGGATGCCGCCGACCAGCGCTGCCTTCTGATCAATCACAAGCGGTTTGGCCACTCGGCCCTGCATGCGCTGGCCGGGCTGGCAGAGTTCAACCACATCATCACCGACGAATCGCCGCCGTCCGATCAGCTTGCCCGGCTGAGCGCGGCGGGGATCGTCCTGACAATTGCAAGGAACACCGCATGACACGGCAGGTCTGGATCGGCACAAGCTGGAAGATGCACAAGACGCTGGCCGAAGCGCAGGCCTTTGCCGGCGGGCTGGCAGCTGCCGCCCCGTCGATTTCCCCGGCCATCCAGCCCTTCGTGGTGCCCCCCTTCACCGCTTTGCGAGAGGTGGGGGCTGCCCTTGCCGAAACGCGGGTCAAGGTCGGGGCGCAGAATATGCACTGGGCCGACGAAGGCCCCTGGACCGGAGAGATCAGCCCCCCGATGCTGACGGATTGCGGGGCCCATCTGGTAGAGCTGGGCCATTCCGAACGCCGCGCGCATTTTGGTGAAACCGATGCAACCGTGGGCCTGAAGGTCGAGGCCGCAGTGCGCCATGGCCTGACCCCGCTGATCTGCATCGGCGAAACGCTGGAACAACGCCAGTCGGGCCGCGCGGCCGAGGTTCTGGCCGGGCAGGTGCGGGCCGCCCTTGGCCGGCTTTCACGCGAACAGGCCGGGGCTGAAATCCTGCTGGCCTATGAACCTGTCTGGGCCATCGGGGTGAACGGCATCCCTGCCACGGCCGAATATGCAGATGCCCGTCAGGCCGAGATTGCAGATGTGGCGGTGGCAGTTCTGGGCCGGCGCATCCCCTGCCTTTACGGCGGATCGGTCAACCCGGGCAATTGTCAGGAACTGATCGCCTGTCCGAACATCGACGGGCTTTTCATCGGCCGCTCGGCCTGGGCGGTTGACGGTTATCTGGGCATTCTGGCGCAATGCGCCGCCAAACTGTGAAAGGAGTATCCCATGAAACTTGCCATCGCAGGCGACAGCGCTGGTGAAGGTCTGGCCAAGGTTCTGGCCGATCATCTGAAAGACCGCTTCGACGTGTCCGAAATCAGCCGGACGGATGCCGGGCCGGATGCCTTCTATGCCACGCTGTCAGACCGCGTTGCCAGTCAGGTCCGCGATGGCGGCTTTGACCGGGCGATCCTTGTCTGTGGCACTGGCATCGGCGTCTGCATCGCGGCCAACAAGGTGCCGGGCATCCGGGCGGCGCTGTGCCATGATACCTATTCGGCCGAACGCGCGGCCCTGTCGAACAACGCGCAGATCATCACCATGGGGGCGCGCGTCATCGGCCCCGAACTGGCCAAGGCCATTGCCGATGCCTGGCTGGCCCAGACACTGAACTTTGATCTCGCGGGGCGGTCAGCGGGCAATGTCCGTGCCATCGACGAGGTTGATGCAAAGTACAACAAGTGTTGAAGGCGCCGGGCCGGTCCTTGCCCGGCCCAAGCCCGGGGGGGAACATGCTGCGATTGCCGAATGACGGAGGAGCCGGGGGCCAGCCGCTGGACGAATACCTGTCCGCCTGTGGCGATCCTGCGGGGATTGTGGCGGCCGTCGCCGCTGCGGTGCCGGCCCTTGCCCTGCGTCTTGCACAGGGCCGTATCCCTGGCGACCCGACGGCGCTTGTTGGCACCAATGACAGCGGCGATGCGCAGAAGGCGCTGGATATCGGCGCGCATCAGCACATGCTGGCTGCCCTTGCCGCGGCAGGCGTGCGCCTTGTGCTTTCCGAAGAGGCGCCCGAGGTCATCACGCTTGACCCGCACGGCCACTGGGATGTGGCCATCGACCCGATTGACGGTTCGGGCTCTATCGGCATCGGGGCGCCGCTTGGGCTGTTGTTTTCAATTCTGCCGGCGGCCCCCGAAGGTTTCCTGCGCTCTGGCCGCTGCGTGGTGGCGGCAGGTTATGCGTCTTTCGGCCATTCCAGCGATTTCGGCTTTTCCCTGGGGCAGGGGGTGCGGATCGCCACGCTTGACCCGACCGAGGGCCGGTTTCGCATCACGCACCCCGAAGTGCGGCTGAAGCCCGAGGCCCGGACGATTGCCTATAATGCCTCGAACGAAAGACACTGGCCGGCCGGGCTTCAGGCTTGGGTGCGCGATCTGCGGGCGGGAAAGGATGGCCCGCGGGGGCGCGATTTCAATATGCGCTGGCTGGCGGCGGCCGTGGGGGAATTGCATCGTATCCTGCTGTTGGGCGGGTGCTTTCTTTATCCGGCCGACC
The DNA here is from genome assembly GCA_023260935.1 of Paracoccaceae bacterium. Classification (GTDB taxonomy): domain Bacteria; phylum Pseudomonadota; class Alphaproteobacteria; order Rhodobacterales; family Rhodobacteraceae; genus Pseudotabrizicola. The sequence continues at coordinate 1,202 of JALQTL010000184.1, read as the reverse complement.
GCCGCGATGGCTATGGGAACGGGCGCCTGCGCACGATTTACGAGGCGTTCCCGATCGCCTTCCTGATCGAGCAGGCCGGCGGCAGAGCGACCGATGGGCTGGCCCCGGTGCTGGACCGCCTGCCCCGTGACCTGCATGAGAACACGCCCCTGATCTTTGGCGCGGCGGATGAGGTGGAGACAATCGCCCGCTATCTTTCCCCGCCCGGTTGATGCCTCTGCCCGCCGCCCGGTGAAACGGTGCTGACAGCCGGCCAGCCTGCGGATAAACTGCAAGGCTTGGCGAGGAGGCGTTCTGGCAGACGCGCGGGGAGGCAGGCGATGATGCAGACCCAGAAGTTGATCAACCACGGGGATGCCGCCGTGGACGAGATGCTGACAGGCATTCTGGCAGCCCATCCCGGGCATCTGTGGCGCCCCGACCATGCCCCCCGCGCGGTGATTGCGCGCCATGGCCCACGCCCGGGCAAGGTGGCGCTGGTCATCGGGGGCGGGTCGGGTCATGAGCCCACCTTTCTGGGCTTTGTCGGCAAGGGGCTGGCGGATGCCTGCGCGGTGGGCAATGTCTTTGCCTCGCCCCCGCCGCAACCGGCGGTCGATGCTGCCCTTGCCGCCAATGGCGGGGCGGGGGTGCTGTTCATGTATGGCAACTACGCGGGCGATGTCATGAATTTCGATATGGCCTGTGAATTGCTTGAGATGGAGGGGGTCGAGGCGCGCACGGTGCTGACCACCGATGACATTGCCAGCCATGCCGACCGGTCGCGCCGCCGCGGGGTGGCGGGCAATGTTTTCATCTTCAAGACCGCGGGGGCGGCGGCTGACCTGATGTTGCCGCTGGACGAAGTGGAACGCATCGCCCGCCATGCCAATGCCCGCACCTTTACCATGGGCGTGGCGCTGTCGTCCTGTTCGCTACCCCAGACCCGCCGTCCCAGCTTTGACCTGCCCGCGGGCCAGATGGAAATCGGCATGGGCATTCACGGCGAACCGGGGGTGCGGCGCGGGCCGCTTCGGTCTGCCGACGATGTGGTCGACGAAATCATGGCGGCGATCCTGTCGGAAATGCGGGCCCCCGCCGGTGACCGGGTGGCGGTGCTTGTCAATTCGCTGGGCGCAACCCCGCTGATGGAGCTTTACATCCTGCATGCGCGTGTAACCCAGCGTCTGTCAGCAGCGGGGCTGGCGGTTGCGAAGGTGCTG
>JALQTL010000161.1 GCA_023260935.1 Paracoccaceae bacterium | reverse complement strand
AGCAAGCAGATCATCCCCACGCGGATGACCTTTGTGGATATTGCGGGCCTTGTGCGCGGCGCGTCCAAGGGGGAAGGGCTGGGCAACCAGTTCCTTGCCAACATTCGCGAATGCGATGCCATTGCCCATGTGCTGCGCTGTTTTGAAGACGGCGACATCACCCATGTCGAGGGCAGGATCGACCCCGTTGCAGATGCCGAGACGATCGAGACAGAGCTGATGCTGGCCGATCTTGATTCCGTCGAACGCCGCCGGGCCAATCTTGCGCGCAAGCTGAAGGGAAATGACAAGGAAGCCGCCGATCAGGACAGGCTTCTGGCCCTTGCACAAAAGGCGCTGGAAGATGGCAAGCCTGCCCGCACCGTTCAGGTGGCTGATGATGACCAGCGCGCCTGGCGCCTGCTGCAATTGCTGACCTCGAAGCCGGTCCTTTACGTCTGCAACGTCGAGGAGGCCTGCGCCGCCACCGGCAACAGCCAGTCCGCCCGCGTGGCCGAGATGGCCGCGCGTCAGGGCGCGGGAACCGTCGTCATCAGCGCAAAGATCGAGGAAGAGATCAGTCAGCTTGCCGAAGACGAAGCCGCGATGTTTCTGGAAGAGATGGGTCTGGCCGAAGCGGGCCTCGACCGGCTGATCCGGGCGGGATATGAGCTTCTGGGGCTTCAGACCTATTTCACCGTAGGCCCGAAAGAGGCCCGCGCCTGGACGATCACCAAGGGAACGCTTGCCCCGCAGGCCGCAGGCGTCATCCACGGTGATTTCGAAAAGGGCTTCATCCGCGCCGAGACCATCGCCTATGCCGACTATATCGCCGGCAATGGCGAGGCAGGGGCCAAGGAGGCCGGAAAGTTCCGCGTGGAAGGCAAGACCTATGAGGTAAAGGACGGCGACGTTCTGCACTTCCTGTTTTCGGGCTGATCTGCCCGCAGGGCTTGCTTCCCCAGCGGTCGCCTTTCTGCCCGGCCCCGCTTTTACCCTTGCGCCGCCGGCCCAGCTGTCATATCCACCGCGCCAGTGGCCCGTTCGTCTATCGGTTAGGACGTCAGGTTTTCAACCTGAAAAGAGGGGTTCGACTCCCCTACGGGCTGCCACCTTCCTCAGAAAAGTCTTATTTTACTGGGTCCTGAGCCATCAGGTGTCCCACGGTTTTCGGTGCGTGGGACACCCCGTGCCTGACGGGCCTTTTCCACACGGTCGAAGCTGGCCTCGGCAAGGCGCTCGCGATCGACATCCTCGACCTAGGGGGCGGACGACTTGGAGCCGGAGTGCGACAAGCGCTGCATCGGGGGCAATGGTGCGGGTTTGGCGCATGGTAACGCTTGCGGGGCTACTTTGCGCAAACTGTTCTCCAGCGATTCGCGTACTGAGGGATTGTCCGAGTCGGCAGGTAAGGCGGGCGTGCGGCATTGTCCTTTGAAAGCTGCGTCGTGCCGGGGCCAGGGGCAACCGGGGCAGCGGGGCATGCGGGCGGGCCCACGTCACGTCCCCGAAGTGACCTGCACGTCGGCCCCTTGACCAACCCCATATGCGACCGCTTGCTGGTATTACCTTGGAAGGTTGTATCTTTCCAAATAAGGGGCCGCTTTTGCGCAGACTGTCAGGGCTTTCCGAAGCCGCCCCGATCCCATCGCCGAGCCCGCCCAAAACCCGGCCCCCGCTCCGGCATGTTCCAAGGCAGGCTTGACCTGTGGCGGATCCTGTGCATTGCTTATATCACAATAAAGAACCATATTCCACTATTAGGGAGGTCACCGTGCGAACATTCAGGCTTATGGCTGCTGCAACCTTGCTGATGGGAACGGCCATCGCGGGGCCCGCGCTGTCGCAGACATCACTTGACATTGCCATCATTGGCGAACCCCAGTCGCTGGACCCGATGATGTCCACGCAGGATGTTGTCAGCATTGTCACCCAGCACTTTGTCGAGACGCTGTACACCTTTGACAGCAGCTGGAACGTGGCGCCGCTGCTGGCCGAAAGCCTGCCCGAGATTTCGGCGGACGGGAAAACCTATCTTATCCGCCTGCGTGACGGCATCACCTTCCATGATGGTTCAGCGATGGACAGTGCCGATGTCGTGGCCTCGCTGGAGCGGTGGAAAACGCAGGCCACCCGCGGCAAGGGCGTGGCGGACCGGATCGAGGCGATCACCGCGGTGGACCCGCTGACGGTTCAGATTTCGCTGAACGCCCCCTATGCCCCGCTGCTGTCACTGCTGGCCTTCTCGAATTCTGCCGCCGCGGTCTATCCTCAGGAGGTTCTGGGCGAAACGCTTGGGGCGATTGTCGGCACCGGCCCTTATCGGCTGGTCGATCACAAGCCGGACCAGTACATCCAGCTGGCCCGCTTTGATGGCTACAAGCCGCGCAGCGAACCCGCGAGCGGCACGGCAGGCGCGCGTGCCGCCCTTGTCGATGAACTGCGCTTCGTGCCGGTTCCCGATGCCAACACGCGGGTCGAAGGCTTGCTTTCGGGTCAGTTCGACTATGCCGATGGCCTGCCTGTCGAAGCCTATGACCGGATCGCGGCCAGCGATGCGGCAGATCCCGTGCTGCTGGACGGGTTTGGCTGGCCGGTCTGGGCGATCAACCACAAGGCTGGCCTGCTGACCAACCGCGACATCCGCAAGGCGCTGCAAGCGGCCCTGCCGTTCGACGACATGATGTTCGCGGCCTTTGGCGACGACAAGTTCTTTGCCACCGAAGCCGCCATGTATCCCGAAGGCTGGCCGTGGCATGTCACGAACGGGACAGAGCTTTACAACATTAATGATCCCGCCAGGGCGGCGGAATACCTGAAGGCTGCCGGATACGACGGAACCCCGCTGCGCATCCTGACGTCGCGCCAGTATGAGTTCCACTTCAAGATGGCCGAGGTTGCCAAGATCGCGCTTGAGGCAGCCGGTTTCACCGTGGATATGAACGTTGTGGATTGGGCCACCCTTGGCCAGCAGCGCAACGACCCGGCACTGTGGGATATCTACATTACCCATTCGCCCTTTCTGCCGGAACCTGCGCTGACGGACCTTTACTTTTCCACCTCGCGCCTTGGCTGGGCCAATTCGGAAAAGGATGCCGTGCTTGCCGCCTTCACAACGGAAACGGATACGGCCAAGCGGCTGGATCTGTTCGGCCAGCTTCAGGGGTATCTGATGGATGATGTGGGCTTCATCAAGACAGGCAGCTTTGCCGCCCTGCAAGGTCAGCGCAAAGGCCTGACGGGTGTGAACCTGTCACCCTGGCCCGCGTTCTGGAACGCAGCCCGGCCCTGACGGGACAAGATCGCGCAGGTCGGCATGGCCGGCCTGCGCATGCGCGTGAAAGGTCTGGAAGATGTGGCGCTATGTGCTGAAACGGCTGGTCGGTCTGGTCGTTGTGGTTTTCTTCGTTCTGACGATTGCCTTCGTGATCGTGCGGCTTGCCCCCGGCGATCCCGCCGCCCTGCTGCTTGGCCCGGACGCAACCGCCGCCGATGCCGCTTCCTTGCGTGAGCGGCTGGGGTTGGAGCGCCCGATCTTCCTGCAATATCTGGCCTTTCTGGGTGGGGCCGTTACGGGCGATCTGGGACAGTCGATCTTCTTCAACCAACCAGTGACGCAGGTTCTGGCGCAAAGGGCCGAGCCGACTGTTTTCCTTGCGCTTTTCTCGCTTTTGTTCGCGGTGATGATCGCGGCGCCGATCGGGATTTATGCCGCCTACCGGCGCGGGTCATTTCTGGATCAGGGTGCAGTTTCGCTGGCCATGCTGGCGGCCTCGGTCCCATCGTTCTGGACGGGCTTGCTGTTCCAGCGCTACCTCGCCACCGATCTGGGCTGGTTCCCGTCATCGGGCTATGGCGGGCCAGATGCCGGTTTTCTGGAACGGATGCGCCATCTGATGCTGCCGTCGCTGGTTCTGGGTATCGTCAATTCGGCGCTGATCCTGCGCTTTACCCGCGCTTCCATGCTGGATGTCCTGGGCGAGGATTACATCCGAACCGCGCGGTCGAAAGGCATGGGTGAGGCGCGGGTAATCTTGCGCCACGCGCTGAAGAACGCGGCCATTCCCATCGTCACCGTGGTTGGCCTGACCTTTGCCTTGCTGGTTTCGGGGGCGGTGGTGACGGAACGTGTGTTCAACCTGCCCGGCATGGGCAACCTTGTGGTCAATTCGGTTCTGCGGCGGGATTACCCGGTCATTCAGGGCACGCTGATCGTGGTGGCCACCTTGTATGTTGCCATCAACCTTGCCGTCGATCTGCTTTACGCTGTGATCGACCGGCGCGTGAAATACTGAAGGGGCGCGGGGAAGATGGCAGGCAGCAGCATTGCAATGACACCCGGGTTCACCCGGCTTCTCTTTGCCCGGCGCAGTGTTCTGCTGGCCTTTCTGGTGTTCCTTGCGGTGGTCGTGTTGTGCCTTCTGGCGCCGGTGATTTCGCCGGCAGACCCGGCGAAGATGTCGGTGCGCGCGCGGCTGACCCCGCCTTCCGGGGCCTTTCTGCTGGGCGCCGATGCCTATGGCCGCGATGTCCTTTCGCGCCTGCTGCATGCCGGGCGGGTTTCGCTGCTGATCGGGCTGGGGGTGGCGGTGCTGTCCACGCTGATCGGGGTCACGCTGGGCCTTCTGGCAGGCTTTGTGCGCCCGCTGGATGCGGCGCTGTCACGTCTGGTCGATGCGATGATGGCTTTCCCCGATATCCTGCTGGCCATCGCGCTTGTGTCGATCTTTGGCGGGTCGGTCTTCAACGTGATGCTGGCGCTTTCCATCGTCTATGCGCCCCGCTTCGCGCGGATCAGCCGGGCGTCCACGCTGGTGATCCGGGAACTTGCCTTTGTCGAGGCGGCGCGATCGCTGGGGTCCGGCACCGGTTACATCATCCGCAATCATGTGCTGCGCAACATCGTTTCTCCGGTCATCGTGCAGGCCACCTTCATCTTCGCCTATGCCATGCTGGCCGAGGCGGGGCTGTCCTTTCTTGGCGTGGGGGTTGACCCGTCGATCCCGACATGGGGCACGATGATCAATGAAGGGCGGCAATACATCGATACCGCCGCCTTCCTGATCCTGTTCCCCGGACTTGCCATTTCCATCTCGGTCCTGTCGCTGCAGATCACGGGCGACGGGTTGCGCGACGCGCTTGACCCCAAACTTTCGAAGGAGCTTTGACCATGGCGCTGACCCTGACCAATTTTCGCGCCGTCGCCATGCCGCAGGCCGATGCCCTGCATGTGGGGGCGGATGGCCGATTGCAGGATGTCGCCGCCCCGGGGGCAAGGGTTGTCGATTGCGGCGGGCAGTTTCTGTCGCCGGGCTGGTGTGACCTGCATGTACACGTCTGGCACGGCGGCACCGACATTTCGGTCCGTGCCGCACAGGCCGGGCGGGCGCATGGGGTGACGGCAATGGCCGATGCCGGTTCGGCCGGAGAGGCGAATTTTCACGGATTGCGCGAATATGTGATCGACCCGGCAGCCGAAACCATTCGCGCCTTTCTGAACATCGGTTCCATCGGGCTGGTGGCCTGCAACAGGGTTTCCGAACTGATCGACATGCGATCGATCGACATCGACCGCACCCTTGCGGTGATCGAGGCGAACCGCGACGTGATCTGCGGCGTGAAGGTGCGCGCCTCGGGCGTTATCGTGGGCGCATGGGGCATCACGCCGGCCAAGATCGCCAAGCGGATCGCGGAAATGACCGGCCTGCCGCTGATGGTGCATGTGGGCGAACCCCCGCCCCTGATCGACGAGGTTTTCGACATCCTGTCCCCCGGCGACATTGTCACCCACTGTTTCAACGGCAAGAAGGCAGGGTCCATCCGCGATACGGCGGCGCTGTTCGAACAGGCGCGGCGGCTGTCGGATCAGGGCGTTCGGATGGACATCGGCCATGGTCAGGCGTCGTTCTGTTTTGCCACGGCCCGTGCGGCGATTGCCGACGGGCTGAAGCCTTGGTCGATTTCCACCGACCTGCATCTGCGCAACATCCATGACGCGGTGAAGGATCTGGCGACGACGGCATCGAAGCTGATGGCGGTCGGGCTGTCCTTTGACGATACCGTCACCGCCATCACCACCCACCCGCGCGAGACGATGGGCCTGACGCCGGTGCCACAGGTCGGGCAGCGGGCGGATTTCACCCTGTTCCGGCTGGATGGCGCGCGCCATGACGTGATCGACAGTCTTGGCAACCATGCCACGCTGGATCACATGCTGGAACCTGTCGCCACCCTGATCGGGGCGGATTGGCAACCCGCCCGGCGGAGGGGGGAATGACACCCCTTCTTGGCGTCGAAAACCTGCGGGTCGGCTTCAAGGGGCACGGAGGCACGGTCACGGCCCTGCGCGATGTGTCATTTCAGGTGGCCCCGGGCAAGACACTGGCGCTGGTGGGCGAAAGCGGGTCTGGCAAATCGGTATCGTCGCTGGCGATCATGGGGCTTCTGGCATCGAATGCGCGCATCCTTGGTGGCAGAATCCGCTTTGCGGCGCGGGATGGCCGGTTGATCGATCTGCTGGGCGTCGATGCCCGCCTGCGGCGCAGCCTGCGGGGGGCAGAGATGGCGATGATCTTTCAGGAACCGATGTCCTCGCTGAACCCGCTGTTCACGGTGGGGGACCAGATCGGCGAAATGCTGTTGCTGCACGAAGGGCTGGATGCCGCCGCCCGCCGCCGCCGCGTGATCGAGATGCTGGAACTGGTGGAAATCCCCGCGGCCGCTACCCGGCTGGATCAGTACCCGCACGAGATGTCTGGTGGCATGCGGCAGCGGGTGATGATCGCCCTTGCGCTGATCTGCCGCCCCCGCCTGCTGATCGCCGATGAACCCACCACGGCGCTGGATGTGACCGTTCAGGCGCAGATTCTGGATCTGATGCGGCGCTTGCAGGCGGAAATGGGCATGTCGATCCTGTTCATCACCCATGATCTGGGTGTTGTCGCGGAAATCGCCGACAGCGTGGCGGTGATGTATGCCGGTGCCATCGTCGAGGCGGGTGATGTGGGCCCGCTGTTTGATGCGCCGGGGCATCATTACACGCGGGGCCTGATGGCATCGATCCCGCGCCCGGACCGTGCCCCGGGCGACATGCTGGTGCCAATCCCCGGGGTTGTGCCCCCCCTTTCCGCGCTGCCCCCCGGCTGCGCCTTTGCCCCCCGCTGCGGCCGGGCCGATGCGGCATGCGAAGCGCCCGTGGCCTTGCGCGCGGCGGGACCGGGCACGCAGGTAGCCTGCCATCACCCCCTTGTCGCCGAGGTGGCCCATGGCTGACCCGTTCCTGCGCCTGCGCGGCCTGAGCAAGACCTTTCCAACCGCGCGTGGCACCGTGCACGCCGTATCGGATGTCAGTCTGGATATCCCCCGTGGGTCTATCACCGGGCTGGTGGGCGAAAGCGGATCTGGCAAGACCACGCTGGGGCGCACGCTGCTGCGGCTTGTCGAACCCACGGCGGGCCAGACGATGCTGGATGGCACCGACATCAACCGTCTGGATGCGCGCGCCATGCGCGGCATGCGCCGGCGGATGCAACTGATCTTTCAGGATCCTGTTTCTTCGCTGAATCCCCGCCTGAAGGTCGGGCAGATCGTGGCAGAAGGGCTGATCGCCCATGGCATCGGCACCGAGGCGGAGCGCCGCGCCAAGGTGGCTGACCTGCTGTCCGAAGTGGGGCTGGCCCCGGATGCCGCCAACCGCTATCCGCACGAATTTTCGGGTGGCCAGAGACAGCGCATCGGCATCGCGCGTGCCCTTGCGCTGGACCCCGAGTTCATCGTTGCCGATGAATGCGTCTCGGCGCTGGATGTGTCGATTCAGGCGCAGGTGCTGAACCTGCTGATGGAACTGCGCGAAAGGCGCGGGCTGACGATGTTGTTCATCGCCCATGATCTTTCGGTGGTTGAATACCTCTGCGACCAGATTGCCGTGATGTATCTGGGCCGGATCGTCGAGGTGGGGCCGGCGCGGCAGGTCTATCACAGCCCACGCCACCCCTATACCCGCGCGCTTCTGTCTGCGATCCCGCAGCCAGACCCCCGCCATCGCAAGGCCCGCGAAATCCTGCCGGGCGATATTCCAAGCCCGCTGGCGCCGCCGTCGGGCTGTGTGTTCCGCACAAGGTGCAGGCTGGCCGTGCCCGATTGCGCCGATGCCTTTCCCGCCCCTGTTCCGGTGGGGGCAGGGCATGTGGT
>JALQTL010000111.1 GCA_023260935.1 Paracoccaceae bacterium | reverse complement strand
CGACTCCCCGGCTCGAACGGGGGACCCCCAGATCCACACTCTGGTGCTCTAACCAACTGAGCTAAGTCGGCACTTGGCGGCCATTTAGACCCGCTGCCGGCAGATTGCAAGCGGGCAATCGCCCTAAAGATCGCGTTCCCAGATCTGCGTCACCACGTCCTGGCCAAAGGATCGCGCCTTTTGGCTTTCCACACAGCGAAAACCGTTGCGCAGATACAGCCGGCAGGCGGCAAGGTGGCTTTCATGCGTCCAAAGCCGCATCCGGTAAAAGCCGGCCCCGCGTGCAAAGGCCAGGCAAGTGTCCATCATCGCTTGGGCAAGTCCCGTGCCCCGCGCCCGGGGTTCCAGCACGAAAAGGCGCAGTTTGGCGACATCGGGCGATTCTTCGACGCAAAAGATGCTGCCCAGCCGCTGCCCCCCGTCCCCGGTGGCGTCTTCGGCCACCCAACCCGCCTGCCGCGGTGGGGGCCGGGCTTCGGCATCCTGCACGAAGCGATCAAGGATCTGGCGCACCAGAACCGGAAAAGTTTCGTCAAACCCTTCCTCGGCCCCGTAGATCGTGGCGTGAAGGGCAACCAGCCAGTCAGTGTCGGCCTTGGTGAAAGGGCGCAGAGTCGCTGTCATGGCGGCATGCAAGCATGGCGCCACGCGGCTGCCAAGCCCCGCCTTGCGCGCCGCCGCAAAGGGCGCTACCCCAAAGGCAGGCGCAAGGGAAAGGACGCAGGGCCATGAGCATCGACAAGGAAAGCGACATCGCCGCGAACCTGCAGATCGGGCCAACCAATCTGGGAATGGTGCGGATCTATCTTGAAGCCGAAGGCGGGATTGAACTGCCGCTGGACTTCGAGCCCGAGGAAGCCGAGGAGATTGCCGAAGAACTGCGCGCCGCGGCCGAGGCCGCCCGCGCCATGGGCACACCCGGCAAGGTCAAGCCCCGGCGCTGAACGCGGCCGCGGGATCACGCAAGGCCTGCAACCGCAAGGCGGCGTGGCGGGCGAACTTCTGCATCAGCGCCTTGCGCCGCGCCCCCGCCAAGGGCGTCTGCGGGCACATTCGGATGATTTCGGCATCGTAGGCATCGGCAATGATCAACCCCTGTTCAGCCGGCAGAAGACCGGTCGGGAAATCTGCATCCACCGCCCAGAAGAAGCGGTCACTCCATTCCAGATAGCCCTGCCATTTCTGGTCGGCGCGGAAATCGGCGGTGCCGGATTTGCATTCGATGATCCAGATCTCTCCCCTTGGCCCCAGCGCCATCAGGTCCACCCGCAGGCCGGGTGCGGGCACCAGCTCTTCAACGGTGACGAAATCCATGGCCCGCAAGGCCCGTGCCACGCCGCGCGCCAGCCTTTGCCCCGGCATGACGGGAAGCTGATCTGCCGCATACTGACGGTCGGTGCTTGGGGGTTGTTCCAAAGGCATGGCGCGGCCCTGTCTGGTTGCGGAAACCAGATATGAACGAAAGATGAACAAAAGTCCAGCCACCGGTGCGCCCTTGCGGGCCGCGGGGCCAGCGCCTATGTTCCCGGGTGGCGGGTGCTGCTCTTCGCGTGCGGGGCTCTTTTCCAGTGGCCGATAAGCAAGCGAACGGGGGCTGGCTCTGGCAGGATCCTGGTCCTGCTACCTGGCGCCCACCTGAGACCTCTGGCTCTCGGGAAAACCATGCCACCCACGGATGCTGCGGGCCCGCCACCCAAAACTCTCTGTCGTTGTCCCGGGTCCGCGCGATGAAAAACAGGAAAGCCGCCTTCCCGATGGGAAAGCGGCTTCTTTTCGGTGCGGCCCTTGCCGGATGGCGACGGGCGGGGCGGATCAGCGATCCGAGCGGCGCTTGTGGATGGCAGAACGTTGCGCCACCTTCACCGGCACCAGCACGGCATGCTGGCGCAGGCCGCCGCGCGGGGCATCGTCATCATCCCGGGCAAGGCGCATTACGGCGATGCCGAACTGAACGCCGGCAAAGATGATTCCATTGGCCACGAAAATCATCGCCGCAGCGACAAAGCCCATATCGGTATCAAGGATCAGATGCCTGAGGTTGCCAAGGTTGAAACCGACCAGCATGGCCAGAAACGCAGCCGACAGGGCGAAACCGATGGCGACGTTGATGATGTAAAGGCGGATCAGTCTGGGCATCTGCACACTCCCTTTGCCATGACAGCTTAACGCACGGCCGGCAAAGGGAAAGGCCCATTATGCCGCAGAAGCGAAAAGACCCGCATCACTCGGTCTGGCGGCGGAAGATCAGGTCGGTCCCGCCATCCCCCGACAGCACCAGAAGATCATCCTTGCCCAGCGTGGCCCGGGTCGCACCGGACAGGGCAGAGAAATAGGTGCCCTCCAGCGCCATGTCTGGGCAGGCCATCTTGGTCGAAATCACGGGGCCGATCCGCAGATCGGGAAGGCTGGCCCCATTGGGCCCGGAATAGCGGTTGCAAGGCCCCTGCCCCGCGATCCGGCCCGGTTCTGTCAGATCCAGTGTGACCGTGACCGTCACCTCGGCCCCGTCAATCGCGGCCAGACGCCAGATGCCCTGAAGATCAGACATGGCCAGCGCGCCAGAAGCGGGCAGCAGCGACAGGCAAAAACCAATTGCGGCACGGCAGGAAGGACGGGCAAGACGGATCATCGGAGGGCTTCCTTTCAACATGGATGTCCCCGATCAGACGCATCAGAAGGCCGAAGGCTTGGCTTCCCGCGCCATATGGTCAAGGACGGCATTCACGAATTTCGGTTCCTTGCCTTCGGGAAAGAAGGCCTTGGCAACGTCGACGAACTCGGTGATGGCCACCTTGGGCGGCGTTGCCATCTGCGTCAACTCCGCACCCGCCGCCCGGAACAGCGCGCGCAGGACAGGGTCGATCCGGTCGATCGGCCATTTCGCCACCAGCGCCCGGTCTGTCATCTGGTCGATCAGCGCCTGATGGTTCACCGCATGATCCACCAGCGCGCGGAAATGATCGACATCGCCTTCGGCCAGTTCGCCTTCGTCATAGGTCGCCCCGAACCGGTGCGATTCGAATTCGCGGCAGATGCCGGTGATGGTCTGGCCTGTGCTTTCCATCTGGAACAGCGCCTGAACCGCATAGAGCCGCGCGGCGGACCGCATCTGTTTCTTTTCAGCCTGCGAAAGCTTTGGGGTGGTCGGGGTCGTCATGCTCGAAATCCGATGCCTCTGGTCTGGCTGGCCCATCTGCGCGAAAGCGCGATCAGGTGCAAGGCCGCAGCCGCAGCCCCGCCGCCCTTGTTCTGCCCCGCCGGATCGGCGCGCACTTCGGCCTGGGCGCGGTTTTCGACCGTCAGGATGCCATTGCCGATACAGGCACCTTCCAGCCCCAGAAGGGTGATGGCGCGCGAACTGTCATTGCAGACCGTATCGTAATGGGTGGTTTCCCCCCGGATCACGCAGCCCAAGGCGACATAGCCGTCAAATTCGGCCTGTCGTTCGGCCAGGGCGATGGCGGTAGGGATTTCCAGGGCGCCCGGCACTTCGACAACCTCGACCTCGGCGCCACAGGACGCTGCAATGGCGCGGGCGCCTGTCACCAGATTATCGGTAATATCCTTGTAATAGGGCGCCACGACGACAAGCAGCTTTACCGGCTTGTCGAAAGCCGGCAGCGGCAGGGTGTGGTGGATTTCCGCCGTGGCCATGGCTTACTCCGTAATCCGGCGCGTGCCGGCGATAGCCAGACCATAGGCTTCCAGCCCCACGACCTTTGGCTGCGGGGAATTGGTCAGCAGGATCAGATCCTTCAGCCCCAGCGAGACAAGGATCTGCGCGCCCAGCCCATACTGCCTCAGCGTTTGCGGCGACACCTCGTTGTCCGAGGTCAGCTTCATGTGCAGGTCGCGCAGCAGCACCAGCACCCCCCGCCCTTCGGCGGCAATCGCCTGCATCGCCGCGCCGAATTCAGCCGTGCGGCCCGGTCCGCCAAGGCCCACCACATCCAGAAGCGGGTCAAGCGTATGCATCCGCGTCAGCACAGGGCCGGGCGAGGTGATATCGCCCTTGATCAGCACCACATGTTCGGCGCCTTCGGTCTGGTCGGTGTAGATGCGCATTGTCCAGTCACCGCCGAATTCCGACGAGACGACCCGTTCGGAACTGACCTTGACCAGATTGTCGTGGCGACGGCGATAGGCGATCAGGTCGGAAATCGTGCCGATCTTCAGCCCGTGTTTCTGGGCAAAGGCGATAAGGTCGGGCAGACGGGCCATCGTCCCGTCGTCATTCATCACCTCGCAGATCACGCCCGAAGGGTTCAGCCCGGCAAGGCGCGCCACATCCACCGCCGCCTCGGTATGGCCCGCGCGGACCAGCACC
>JALQTL010000073.1 GCA_023260935.1 Paracoccaceae bacterium | reverse complement strand
GTTGCCAGTCCCGCGGTGGGCTCTTACCCCACCGTTTCACCCTTACCCTGCAAGCAGGGCGGTCTGTTCTCTGTGGCGCTTTCCCTGGGGTTGCCCCCGCCGGGCGTTACCCGGCACCCTTGCTTCATGGAGTCCGGACTTTCCTCGAAGGTTGCCCCCCGCGGTCATCCGGCCATCCGCGCGTCGCGGGCTTACGCCGGCTGCCCGCTTCGGTCAATGGACAAACGCGCAAGCGCCGATGCCCGGGCCAAATCGTCAGGCCCCAGCGGCCCATCGGACCAAGGGCAGAACCGCAGCCGGAAGGCGCGCAAAAGCAGATCGTCCGGCAGCGACGGGTCATAGCCGATGGCATGCGCGGCGGCCCTGAAGGCCGCGGCGTCGTTTGCCGGGGCCAGCAACAGGCGCTCTGGCCAGATCGCAAGCCCTTGCCGGGCCAGACGGCACCAGTCGAACCGGGGGCCCGGGTCGGATTTGCGCGCTGGGGCCATGTCCGAATGCCCGATCACCCGATGCGGCGGAATTGACCAGCGCGCCATGATCGCAGGCAGAAGCCGCTCCAGCGCGGACATCTGCGGTTCGGCAAATGGATGCGTCCCAGAGTTGGCCAGTTCGATGCCGATGGAATGGCTGTTCACATCATCGATGCCAGCCCATACCCCGGCCCCGGCATGCCATGCCCGGGCCTCTTCGGGCACCAGAGCCTCAACCTTCCCCGTCTCGGAAATCAGCCAATGCGCCGAAACCTCGGCCACTGGGTCACACAAACGGGCGCGGGCCGCTTCACAGCTTTCCATGCCAGTATAGTGCAGCACGATCAGGGATGGCCGCGCGCGCCCCCGGCGCTCCCCGAAGTTTGGCGATCCTGCGGTCACCGCAGCCGGAACGGCGTGGGATCCCAAGAGCAGGCATAGCCGTCACCGTCAGGGTCCAGCCCCATGCGGTCCCGCTCCGGGCCGCCGCGGGCCAGAAAATCCTGTTGCGCCAGATCGGGCGAGGCATAGCGCGCGCATTTCGCCAGAGGAGAGCCCAAGCCAAACCCGGACCGGCGATAAAGCTGCGTTCCCACCGGATGCGTCGTGGCCAGCGCGTAATCAACGATGTTCGGCCCCAGTTCACCCGGGCGCGTGGGCAGTGCGCCGGGCTGGATCACCACATACTGCGACCGGTTCCGGGCAATCCGTTCCTTGTCACTTTCGATCGTCTCGCGCTGCGATACCGCCTGAAAATCCTGCTCGTCCGAAATCGTCGTACTGCTGTGGACAAGTTCGCCGGTTTCTTCGCGGATACCGGCCGGCGCATTGCCGCGCGGCCGGGCATCGGACGCCAGTGGCGGCGGCGGCGAAGGCTGAAGCGCTGTTGACGGCGCCCCGATCACGGCGGCGGTCTGCGGGCCTTGCGGCACGGGCGCGGGCGCCATCCGCCCATCGGCACGATCAATCGCAGCCCCGATCACGTCCTGCGAAAAGCCCGGTGGCACGATCGGCGCCGGGCGCGCGGCCATGGCATCACGCTGGCGCAGATAGGAATTGTAATCCTGATAACCCACACCGGCCCCGCTGTCTGGCACCGAGGGGGTGCAGGCCGCAAGCAGCGGAAACATCAGCGGAACAAGGGCGGAAAAGCGCATCTTACGGCTCGACCTTCAGGGTTTCTTGACCGGGGCAGTTACCACCATTTCTGCGGCTTGGCCACAAATCCCGCCGCGCGTTCCAGCACATAGGCGTGATTCAGCAGCCCCGCCTCGTCCCACGGGCGGCCAATCATTTGCAGCCCCAGCGGCAGGCCCTTCGCATCCAGCCCGACCGGCACTGCCACCCCCGGCAGGCCGGCAAGGTTCAGCGTGACGGTAAAGACGTCATTCAGATACATCTCGACCGGATCACCCGCCCCCTGCTCGCCCAGACCAAAGGCCGAAGACGGGGTGGTAGGCGCCAGAATGGCATCGATCCCGGCCTCGAAGGCAAGTTCGAAATCGCGCTTGATCAGCGCGCGCACCTTGCGGGCGCGGTTGTAATAGGCGTCATAGAAACCGGCCGAAAGCACATAGGTGCCCGCCATCACCCGGCGCTGCACTTCCGGGCCAAACCCTTCGGCGCGGGTCTTTTCGTACATTTCGGTAATGCCGTCCCCCTGCGACAGCTTGGCCCGGTGGCCATAGCGCACCCCGTCATACCGGGCGAGGTTCGACGAAGCCTCGGCTGGCGCGATGACGTAATAGGCAGGCAGCGCGTATTTGGCATGCGGCAAAGAGATATCGACAATCTCGGCCCCCGCATCGCGCAGCATGTCCATGCCCCGATCCCACAGCGCGGAAATCTCGGCCGGCATGCCGTCCAGCCGGTATTCGCGAGGGATGCCGATCTTCTTGCCGCGGATATCACCGGTCAGCGCCGCCTCGAAATCGGGCACCGGCAGATCCGCGCTGGTCGAATCCTTGGGATCATGCCCCGCCATTGCGCCCAGCATGATCGCCGCATCGCGCACCGATTTCGTCATCGGCCCCGCCTGATCCAGCGACGAGGCATAGGCCACGATCCCCCAGCGGCTGACGCGCCCGTAGGTGGGCTTGATGCCGGTGATCCCGCAAAAGGCCGCGGGCTGGCGGATTGATCCGCCAGTATCGGTACCCGTGGCGGCAAGGCACAGATCCGCTGCCACAGCCGCCGCTGACCCACCCGAAGACCCGCCGGGCGTCAGCTTGCGGTCATCGATTTTCCAAGGGTTCAACGCCGGACCATAGCACGAGGATTCGTTGGACGACCCCATGGCGAATTCGTCCATGTTC
>JALQTL010000063.1 GCA_023260935.1 Paracoccaceae bacterium | reverse complement strand
GGCGGCCCTTGTCCTGCGCCTGACCTTCGCAGGCTGACGCCCAACCCCGGAAAGGTGGCCGGATCAGGTGGCGGCAGCGAAGCGCGCGGGATCGTCCGATGTCACGCCCCCCGGGGCGATACGCAGCGCGCGCAAGGCGTTCAGGATCACCGCCACATCGATCACCTCTTGCAAGAGCGCACCCTGAACCGGGGTCAGATAGCCCAAGGCGGCCGCGATCATGCCCAGAACCGACAGGCCGATCCCCACAACCACGCTTTCCAGCGCGATCCGGCGCGACCGCCGGGCAATCTCGATCCCCGGGGCGACGCGGTCCACCCGGTCGACCAGAAGCACCACATCCGCCGCCTCGGCGCTGGCCGCGGCACCGCGGGCCCCCATGGCAACGCCCACATCGGCCGCCGCCAGCGCGGGCGCGTCATTCACGCCGTCACCTACCATCATCACGGGGCCATGCTTGTGTTCGGTCAACACCAGCAGCACCTTTTCATCCGGCGTCAGACCGGCGCGGATACCGTCGAGGAGCAGCCCTTGCGTCACCCGCTCGGCCACCTCGATCCGGTCCCCGGTGGCCAGCAGGATGCGTTCAACCCCCTGCCGGCGCAGCCCGGCCAGCATGTCCGCCGACCCTTCGCGCAGCGGGTCTGACATCACCAGATACCCGGCCATGCGGCCATCAACCGCCACGGCCACCATCACCGACCCCGCCGCCAGTTCGGGATGGTCGCTTTGCACGCGGCCCACCCGGCCCGCAACGAAACCATCCCCCCCCACGATGACCGGACGGCCATCGATGAAGCCGATCACGCCTTCGCCGGGTATTTCGGCCACATCCTCGGGGACAGGCAGGGTAAGCCGGCGGTCGCGCGCGGCTGCCACGATGGCCTGGGCAACGGGGTGCTTCGAGGCCTGATCCAGTGCCGCGGCAAAGCGCAGGATATCATCGGCCGGCATATCGCCCAGGCTGTCGATGGAAACGATCTGCGGTCGCCCGTCTGTCAGGGTGCCGGTCTTGTCAAGGATCAGCGTGCGGATGCGCGCCATCGCCTCCAGCGGCCCCGCGCCCTTGACCAGCACACCGAAATGCGCGGCCCGGCTCAGGCCCGCAACCAGTGCCACCGGCACGGCAAGGATCAACGGGCAGGGTGTGGCCACCACCAGCACCGCCACAGCGCGGATCGGATCGCCGGTGAACCACCAGGCCGCAAAGGCTATGGCCACGGTCACAGCAAGAAACCCGAGCGACCAGCGATCCGCCAGCCGCGCCATCGGTGCCTTTGACGCCTGCGCCTCTTCCACCAGTCGCACGATACCGGCATAGGTGCTGTCCTTTGCCTCATGCGTGGCTTCCAGATCGAAGGCCTCGCCCGCGTTGGTTGACCCGCTCATCGCCTCATCCCCGCGTGCCAGCCGCAGGGGCAGGGATTCACCCGTCAGGGCCGACGTATCAACGAATGCCGTAGCCGAGGCGATGCGCCCGTCCACCGGCAACACATCGCCCTGCCGGATCAGCAGCCGGTCGCCGGGGGCAAGATCATCCAGCGGCACCTCTTCCAGACCACCGTTGCGGTGGCGCGTGGCCGTCCGCGGCACGCGTGACAGCAGATCGCGCATTTCAGCCCGTGCGCGGCCTTCGGCAAAGCTTTCAAGGAAGGTGCCGCCGGAATACATCACCGCCACGACCGCGGCCGCCAGCGTTTCGCCAAAGGTCAGCGCCGCGGTCATCGACAAGGCCGCGACAATATCCAGCCCCACCTCGCCCCGGGAAAGGCTGCGCAGGATTTCCGCCACCAGCGCCGCCAGCACCGGCACGACCCCCGCGAACCAGACAGATTGCGCCAGATCGGCCCGCCCGTTGAAATGCAACCCAAGCCCTGCGACAAGTCCGCCAAGCGCGATGACAAGCAAAAGCGTCTTCAACCGATCAGTCGCGGCATGTTCCACGGGTTCAATCCTGTCTGACACGGCCGGGGCCGCTGCAACTGCGCCACGCGCCCGGCCATCATCGTTCAGGAACAGGGGCGCGTATAGATCACGGTTTGCCGCAAAGCCCCCGCCACCACAACCGATTCAGGGCTGGCGGAGAGAGGTGTCAGCTTGCCGTTTCCTCGCGGCAACGGCTGGTCAGGTCAAGCGCGGGATCGCGGGCCTTGGTGGTCACATCCAGCAATCCCAGCACGCTGTGAAACAGGTTGTCCTGACTGGCCGGCCGGGTAGCCACGTCGCGCAGGCAGGCATCGTCCAGCCCCATGGCCTGCCGGAACCCGGCACTCAGCCACAGAACCATGGGCACCTTCGTCTGCGTTTCAGGCGCCATGAACAACGGGGCGGCATGCAGGTAAAGCCCGCCCTCGCCCAGCGACTCTCCGTGATCCGAAAGGTACAGCATCGCCGTCAGCGCCTTGTCGCTGCCCGCCAGCATGTCGATCGTGCGCGACAGGACATCATCGGTTTGTGCAATCCCGTTGTCATAGGCGTTGACGATCTGGTCAACGGTGCAGTCCGAAAACTCTGCCGTCTGACAATCGGGGGTAAACAGGGCCCGTTCACGGGGATAGCGCAGGTAATAGGCCGGCCCATGGTTGCCGATCATGTGCAGGACCAGCACCGTATTGCCGGTGATCCCGGCCAGCGTCTGTTCGATCAGCGGCAGGAACACCGCATCGGTGCATTCCACGGCACAGGCGGCCGGGTCCAGCGTGGCATCCACCCTGTCCCAACCTATGCGAGCTGCGATCTTCTGGTCGCCGGTGTTGTTATCCACCCACCGCACCGCAAAGCCTGCCCGGCCCAGCACATCCAGCAGGTTCTCGCGCGAAAGAAAGCCGTCACGCGTATAATCCGCCTGTGCCAGCGGCGAAAACATACAGGGCAGCGATACCGCCGTTGACGTGCCGCAGGAAGAGACATCAGGGAAATTGATGACATCGCGGCGGGCAAGGCCCGGCGTTGTCTGGCGTTCGTATCCGTTCAGCCCGAAGTTCTGCGCCCGCGCGGTTTCGCCCGCAAACAGCACCAGAAGCACCGGCTTTCGCGCGCCCGCAAGCCGGGGGCCGGGGGCCGCGTCCGGGCCGATGCTGCGCAACTCGGCCGCCTGCGCCCTGCCCTGCTGGCGGGCATAGCGGACCAGAGAACCTATCGTTGCCCCCGGTTGATACGACGCCATAAGTTCCTTGCGTTCCCGCAGCACAGCGGAAAAGGTCTTGAAATCAGAAAACAACCCGCCCGCCAGCAGGGCAAAAGACAGCGCCACTCCCAGCGGCCAGCGCCACAGGTGATGCCAGCGCCGGACCCGCCGGACACGCGGCCAGAACACCAATGCGGCGGGCAGAACCCCGGTCAGAAGAATGGACCGGATTGCCGAAGCCGTCATCAGGTGGCGCGATTCCGTGAAGGTTGTCTCGAACACATTGCGCACCATCTCGCGGTCGATCAGCACGCCAAAGCTGCGTTCATAGTAATTCGCGCCCGCCGCCATCAGGATCAGCACTGCCGCCACCGGCTTTTGCAGGCGGCCGGGGCCAAAGAATTCCAGCGTCAACACCGTCAGCGCAAAGATCGCCAGTGCGAAGACGGTCATCTGCACCGGGCTGCCCCCGAAGATCAGGCCCATCTGATGCCAGAAACCGCCGTTCAGCGCGGCCATCACATAGCCCGCCACAAGAAGGTTCAGCGTCAGATGCCGAAGCTCGGGGCGGGGCAGCAAGCGGCGCCGTCCGGTCGGCGTGGTCTGGTCTGATGTCATCTGCGGTTTCCTGGTCGTCTGCGGTCTTTGGTGCAGGCCCGACCCGGGGAAGAAGCGGAGAGCGGGGGCACCGTCCGGCGACAAGCGCCGGCCCGGCCTGCGGGGTGGGCATCGCAGGTCTACCTTGCGCCACCCTTACAAGCGGCCGGAACATGCCCCCTCGCACCCGAAAGCCGTCCGGGATAAAAGAATGGCATGCGCCTGCTTTTGGTTGAAGATACGGAAGACCTTGCCCAATCTGTCCTGCGGTTCCTGCGGGCCGAAGGGCATGCCGTGGACCATGCCCCCGATGCGGCCACGGCCGAAGAGGCCATGGCCATGGCCGACTATGCCTGCGTGATCCTTGATCTTGGCCTGCCGGATGCCTCAGGTCTTGATCTGTTGCGCCAGTGGCGCCGGGCCGGCAACCGGACGCCGGTGCTGATCGCCACGGCGCGCGACCAGATCAGCGACAGGATCGCAGGTCTGGATGCCGGGGCTGATGACTATGTCGTCAAGCCCTTTGACCTGCGCGAATTGTCCGCGCGCATCCGCGCCCATGCCCGGCGCGGTCAGGGCCTGCCGGAAACCCGCATCGCCGTGGCGGGGCTGGAGGTGGACAGGGCCGCCGCGCGTTTATGGAAGGCGGGCGCCGAGATCCGCCTGACCGCACGGGAATGGGCACTGTTCGATGCCTTGCTGGGGGCAAGG
The DNA here is from genome assembly GCA_023260935.1 of Paracoccaceae bacterium. GTDB lineage: Bacteria > Pseudomonadota > Alphaproteobacteria > Rhodobacterales > Rhodobacteraceae > Pseudotabrizicola. The sequence goes on along the minus strand of JALQTL010000063.1, from coordinate 5,198 downwards.
GGGCGCGTGCTGGCCAAGGCTGCTCTGGAAGAAGCGCTTGGCAGTTTCGATGCCGCCATCGAAGGCAATGCGGTGGAGGTCTATGTCTCTCGCCTGCGCACCAAGCTGGGCCCCGAGGTGATCGAGACGCGCCGCGGTCTTGGATATGTCCTGCCATGACAGCATCTGACCGGCCATGGTCTTTGCGCCGCAGGTTGACGGGCCGGGTTCTGGCACTGGTCATGGGGGCATGGCTGGGCACCATCCTGCTGTCCAGCTATGTGCTGAACCACGAAATGAACGAAAGCTTCGACGAAGAGCTGCGGGCCCTTGTCGAAACAACGGTGCTTTATCTGGATGCCTCGCCGGGCAACAGCATTCCGCGCACCATCGGGGTCGAGACGAATGACGGCGAACGGGTGCTGCGGATCATCGCGCCCGGGCATGAACCGGGCCCTGCGCCTTGGCCCGCGCTGACGCAAGACGGGTTCCACGATGCACCGGGCTGGCGCGTGCTGCGGCATGCGGCCGAAGGCGTTATCATCGAGGCGGCCCATGCGAACGGCTGGCGCAGCGAAGAAATGCTGGAAGCCGCCATGGCCTTTCTGGTTCTGGCCCTGCCCCTGTTCGGGCTGCTGCTTTGGGCGCTGGGGCGCACGGTGGCCGAGGCGACCGCCCCGGTTGCCCAACTGGCCGCCACAGTATCTGGCCGCAGCCCGGATGATCTTTCCCCCGTTGCCACGGACCGCCTGCCGCAAGAATTGCGCCCGCTGGCCGAGGCCTTCGATGCCTATCTGGCGCGGATCGGGGCGCTGCGGCAAGCTGAACGCGATTTCGTTGCCAATGCCGCGCATGAATTGCGCACCCCCCTTGCCGCCCTGCGCGGCCGGCTGGAACTTTCGCGCGACCCAGATGCCGCAGCGGTGGTGGAAACGGTGGACGCGCTGACACGGCGGGTGGAACGCCTGCTGCAACTGGCACGGCTGGAGGCGGGGGTGGGCCTTGGCCGCGGCCCCAGCGATCTGGTGCGCATCCTGCGTCTTCTGATCGATGAATTGCGCCGTGCCGACCATCACCCGATCCGGTTTGACGACAGCGATCTGGACAGCCTGCCCGTGGCCGCCGATGCCGATGCACTGGCAATCCTGTTGCGCAACCTTCTGGAAAACGCGCTTGAACATGGCACAGGGGAAGTGCGCCTGCGGCTGACGCCCGATGGCACGGTCAGGGTGGAAAACCCGACCCGGGCAACCAGCCTGCCCCGGACGCGCTTTGCACGGGGCGAAACTTCGGCCGGGCTGGGCCTTGGCCTGTCGCTGATCGAAGCCCTGGCCCAGGCGATGGAAGTGCCGATGCGGCACAGCGTCAGCAACGGCATCGCCTGTATTGAACTAGACTTTCCGCTGCAACGCAGCGGGGCAGACCGGGCGCCGGCCTGATCGCCGCGAAAGCCCCCTTAGCGACGAAAGATCGCCGCCAGATCAGAAGGCTTTTCGGTATGGCTGCCCAGTTCCAGATGTTCCTGAATGTGTCGAAGGTGGCGCGACATCAGGCTCGCCGCGCGTTCGCCATCGCCCTGTGACAGGGCATCAAGAATTTCACCGTGATCTTCGTCCCGGCAGTTCGATACGCCAGGGCTGCCGAAGATGCCGATGATCAGCGAGGTGCGCGTGACCAATTCCTTGACCATGCGCAGGGTCACGCTGTTGCCCGCCACTTCGGCAAGGTGAACGTGAAACTGCCCCGAAAGGCGGATCGAGTCGCGCCGGCGATTGTTCTTCAGCGCCTCTGCCTCCAGCGCCAGATGGCTGCGCAAGAGCACCACATCCTGAGGCGAGGCACGCAGGGCGGCAAGCCTTGCAACATTCGGTTCGATCATCAGCCGCGCCTCGAACACCTCACGCGCCTGTTGGGCCGAGGGAGAGGCGACAAAGGCCCCGCGATTGGGCAGAAGATTGACAACCTCGCGGCTGGAAAGCAGCAGCAGGCTTTGGCGAATACGCATCCGCCCCACCCCGAAAGCTTCACAAAGTGCCGCTTCCGACAGCTTCATGCCCGGGGGAAGACGCTGATCGATCACCGCCTCGTAGATTCGTTCCACAATCTCTTCTTCGGCAGGTTCTTCGGCTTTGGCGTCTTGACCCGCAGTGTCGCTAACGGCTTCCATCATGACTGCCCAAGGTTTTCCTGCATTCGATCAAGCCTATAGGGATTTCGTGCAGACCATCAAGGGGCACATCGCTGACACTTGGAAACAAAATTGTTGACAATATCGTAAACGATCCCGTCAATGATTGCATCGCGGACGTGAAGCCGCGGCCGAAAAAACAGGGAGAACGACCATGCAAAGACGATTTTTTCTTGCGACGACAGGCCTCAGCCTTGGCATCGCCTTGGCCGCCACAACCGCCGTCTGGGCCGAAAACGCAAAGCTGAAGATCGGCTTTGTCGGTGTGACATCGGGCCCGGCCGCAGCCTGGGGCATTTCAAACCAGCGGTCCATGGAAGCGCGGGCGGCCTGGCTGAACGAACTGGGCGGCGTCAAGATTGGCGATGCCACCTATGACATCGAGATCGTCCCCTTCGACGATCAGAAAGACCCCAAGCGCGCCATCGCCGGCATGGAAAAAATGGCGCAGGACGGCATTCATTACGTTGTCGGCCCCAATGTTGATGACGGCGCCGCTGCGGTCCGCCCGGTGGCAGAACAGAACGGGATCATGTATTTCCCCTATGCCTTCCCCAAGGAACTTTACACCGCGCCTGCGTCAAACGCGATCCTCGGCATGGTGGCGAACTACCAGTCGGGCCCGGCGATCTATAAGTACCTGATGGAAAACAAGGGCGTGAAGAAGGTTGCCTTCATCGCCGGCAACGAATCCGATCCGCTGAGCCAGCGCGATTCCGGTGCCGCCGCCGCGCGCGAGCTGGGGCTGGAGGTTGTGTCGGATACTGTGACCTATCAGATGGACACGACCGATTTCACCCCCGTGCTGCTGCCGGTGATCCAGTCGGCCCCTGACCTTCTGGTGCTGTCGGGCGTGTCGCCGGCCAATGCCCCGCAGCTGATCCGCTCGGCCCGCGAACTGGGCTATACCGGCCTGATCTCGACCGAAACGGCGCAGGATGCGGCCGTGCTGGCCGAAGGCGCGGGGGAGCTGGCAAACGGCTTCATCTCGGTCGGCGGTGCGTCCACGCCCGAACTGGCCAGCGACACGATGAAGGAATTCGTCCAGCGGTACACCGCGATGTTCGGCGAATACAATGACGAGTCGAACACCAAGGTCTATGCGCTGGAATACATCGTTGAAACGCTGAAGGCGAACCCGGCGGCGATCGACAATGTCGAGGAATTCAAGAAGACGATGGACAGCTTCAGCGCCCCCAACCCGTTCATGGTGGGCGATGCCAAGCTGACCTATGTAGGCACGTCGTCCTTTGGCCAGAAGCGGCAGGTTTCGGTGCCGCTGGTGGTGAACGAATACAAGGATGGCAAGTTCGAAACCCTGTTCGTCGCACAGGTCGACTGACCACTTTCGACCCACACCTCATAGGCCCGCAGGCGCCCGGCGCTTTCCCCGTCTGCGGGCTTACCCCCTTCATGCAATGAGGACCGGATGGAACAGATTCTGGCCAATGGCCTGTACCTTGGCGCGCAATACGCGCTGATCGCCCTGGGGCTGACGCTGATCTTTTCGCTGATGAACGTGCTGAACTTTGCCCATGGGCAGATGTATGTCTTTGGCGGATTTGTCACCTATACGGTCGTGGCCCAGTTCGGGCTGCCGTTCATCGTGGGCCTGATCGCCTCTGCCGTGGTGCTGGCGGTGATGGGGGCGTTGATCGAGAAATTCCTGTTCCGACCCGTGATCCGAAGATCGAAGCGCGAGGAATCGACGATGCTTCTGGCCGCCGGCATCGCCTTCTTTCTGGATGCGGTGATCCTGCTCCTGTTTGGCGAAAAGCAGCGCGGCGTGCCCAAGATCGTGAACGGCGTGTTCAACTGGGACATGCGGCTGATCATGCCCTATGACCGTATCCTGATCGGCGTGCTGGCAATTGCGATGATCGCCGCTTTCATCCTGTTCATGCAATATTCGAAGGCCGGGCGGGCCATGCGGGCGCTGGCGCAAGACCGCATGGCGGCGCAGCTTATGGGGGTGGATGTCGACCGCTATTCGATGATCGGCTTCGCCCTTGGCGCCATGCTGGCGGGCCTTGTCGGCGGGTTGCTGGTGACGATCACCGGCATCAACCTTGGCATGGGCGGCCCGACCTCGATCAAGGCCTTCCTGATGATCATGATCGGCGGCGCGGGGGTGATTTCCGGGGCGATAGCCGGCGGGTTCATTCTGGGCATGGTGGAATCCATCGGACTGACGGTCCTCGCCTCCTACGGCGATGTCACCTATCTGGTCATCTTCGCCACGCTGATGATCTTCCTTTCCATCCGGCCGCAGGGCCTGATGGGCAAGCCATGGGGTTAAGGTGATGACAACACGCGCCCTTCCCACCCACCCTTCTGATCAGCGGAGCCGTTCCATGACCTTCTCGCGCCTTGCGGGCATCGGGGCCTTCCTTGTCGGGGTCTTCGTCTTGGTGCCCCTGTTCATCTCGCTCTCCGGGCGATGGGATTTCTACTATACCCTCACCTCGGTGGCGCTGCTGTCGGTGGCGGCGGCGGGTGTGTGGCTGACCTTCTATATCGGGCGGATCAACATCGGTCAGGGTGCCTTTGCGCTGATCGGGGGATATGTCTCGGCCATTCTGGTGGTGCAGGCGGGCTTCAACTTCTGGGTCACGCTGCCGCTGGCGGGCCTTGCCTGCACCGTTGTCGCCGTGGCCATCGGCCTGCCCATCCTGCGGCTGCGCGGCGTGTATTTCGCCATGGTGACGCTAGTTCTGACCGAGGTTGCACGGCTGACCGCGCTGGCGCTGCCAGTGACGAATGGCGCCAAGGGCATCACCTCGATCCCCCTGCCGGGAGAGCTTTCGGTCTTCGGGATCACCCTGCTGCCCGATTTCGCCACGCTGGAGAACCCGAAACTGGCCTTCTACCTGATGGCGGCGGCACTGATGACGCTGAGCTATCTGGTGTTGTGGCGCATCGTCAATTCGCGGCTTGGCCATCTGTGCCGATCGCTTCAGCAGAACGAAGAGCGTGCCTCATCCATCGGGGTCAATACCGCGATGCTGCGGGTGCTAGCCTATTCCATCTC
>JALQTL010000388.1 GCA_023260935.1 Paracoccaceae bacterium | reverse complement strand
AGCGCCCGCAGCGCGCGGGCAAGCAGATCGACCTGCGCGGCATCGCGGCAGGGATAGGCCTTTTCAACCGCCTTCACCTGCGGCGCAAGAAGCGATGGCCAGACTTCCGCCAGCACCACATCGGCACCTTCCGAAGGCTCGAACGGCCAGACAACGCACCGTGGCCCAAGGCGGCGGCGCATAGCGGCAAGGCGGGCGATCCCCAGCAGGGCCTGACTGCCGACAGACCCGGTGGTAAACAGCTTCCACACCGGTTGCAGGCCGGTTTCCCGCGCCTCGACACGGCGCTTTTCGGCAAAGGGCATGTCATGGCGCTGGGTGCCCCTTGCCGGCAGGTGCGGCAGCGCCAGCCCTGATGGCCGCCCCCAGAATGGCCCCGTGCCGGGCAGCCCGGCGTTGATCCGGTCGGCAAGCTGAAAGCGGTTGTTGGCATTGTCGGGGCCATCCTGCACATGGGTCAGAAGCCAGTCCCAGATTGCAAGGGCCCCGGATTGGCCGGTCAGGGCCCGGGCAAACCCTGCCGGATAGGCAAAGGGGAAATCGGCCCCCAGCAGAACCCGCCGCCCCATCGCCCGCGCGCTGTCGATCCGGGCGTGCAAAAGCGCCATCGCCGCGTCCCGGGTGGCAGGGTTGACCGGTGCCTTGCCCGCCTGACCGATCCAGATCGAATCCTTGCCCTGCCGGGGTGTGGCGGCCGCCGACCAGTCAAGCACGATGATCTCGTCAAAACCCGCCGGCATCAGCGGCACGAGGCGCAAGGGGCCGTCATGCCAGATCCCCGGCGATGCCTTCGGCAAGGGCCAGATCCTCGGGCGTATTCACGTTGAAGAACGGGTCGGCGGGGCCGGAAAACACGGCCCGCCCTGCCGCCTGCGCATCAGCCCACAGCACCACCTTGCGCATGCCCCCGGCCAAGGCGGCGCGCAGATCGTGGCGCAGCGCCACGGGCCAGAGCCCAAAGGTGGGCTGGTCACGGACCATACCCGCCTGATCGCGGCTTGCCGCAATGGCCACACCCTGCGGCCCTGCGGCATCGCACAAACCGCGAACCAGATCGCGCGGGAAAAAGGGCGTATCGGCCGCAACGGAAACCACCGCGTCAAAGCCCTGCTCCGCTGCCCAGCCCATGCCTGCCAGTATGCCCGCCAGCGGCCCCGGATGCCCCGCGATGCCATCGGCCAGAACGGGCAGGCCGTAACCGGCCCAGCGGGCCGGATCGCCATTCGCGTTGATGGCAAGCCCGGCAACCTGCGGCGTCAGCCGGTCGATCACATGATCGATCAGCCGCTTTCCTGCCACTTCTCGCATCCCCTTGTCACCGCCGCCCATCCGGGTTGCCAGCCCACCGGCAAGGATGACACCGGCGAGGCTTACCGCGCCGAACGTCATGGCCCCACCCAAAGGCTGGGCTGGCACAGGTGCCTTGCGCTTTGGTCGAGGATGGGGGAACAGGTTCTTCCAAGCATCACCGCAGTATGGGATAAGGCCCGGAAAGTGACAACACGGGCCAGTCCTGTCGTCTGGCCAGACAGAAGGTCTTCACGCCGATGCTGGGCTATCTGATCGTCAGAACAAGGGGCGAGGCCGATCGCCTGCTGGTGGCCGCCGCCGAGACCCTGCAAGCCGAAGGCTGGCCACTGGCGGGGGCGGTGCAGACCAATGTCGAAAGGGCCTCGACCACGCGCTGCGACATGGATCTGCACGTTCTGGCAATGGATCGGGTGATCCGCATCAGCCAGAACCTTGGCGCCCATTCCACCGGTTGCCGGCTGGACCCGGCGGCCCTGGAAACCGCTGTCGGTCTGGCCGAGGCCACGCTGGCCGCTGCCCCCCGACTGTGCATCATCAACAAGTTCGGCAAGGCCGAAATCGAAGGCAACGGCTTTCGGTCCTTCATCGGCACGGCTCTGGCACAGGGCATTCCGGTGCTAACCTCTGTCAACACGACGAACCTTGCCGCCTTTCAGGCCTATGCCGAAGGATTTGCCGAAGAGGTAGCGCCAGACCTGCAAGCGATCCTTGACTGGTGCCGCACGCAATCGGCCTGAGTGCGGCCCGATAGACCGGACAGGCGACCGGCCGTTGTTCCCGCCGCCCCGGCAGACACCGCGCAACCACAGCACCCGAATTGGCAGCCCGCAATAAACGGGCAAGCAACCGTGGCGCGTATTCGCGCCGGAAATCGATCCATCGGCGCATCATCCGTTCCGGTCAGCGTGCCCCGCGTCAGCCCCGGGTATGCTCTGCCATGCACTGGCAGAAGCCGGCCGGGGCACAATCTTCCTGTGCCGTGCTCACTGCCGGCGCGGTTTCGGACACGGTTTCGTGAGGCCCGTAACGAAAGGACGGGCAGCACGAACGGAAAGCTGTGGCCCGCAAAGGGCCCGCTTTGGTCTGACATGGAGATAGACATGACCGTCATGAAATCGACCCTTGGCCTGGGTGCTTCGTTGGCTTGCGCCCTGACTCTGGCAGCAGCAACCAGCGCCCATGCCCAGGAAAACATGGAAAAGTGCTTTGGCGTGGCTCTTGCCGGGCAGAATGACTGCGCCGCAGGCGCCGGCACCACCTGTGCCGGCACGTCGAAGGTGGACTATCAGGGCAATGCCTGGAAATTGGTTCCGGCTGGTTCTTGCGCCACGATGGAACTGCCCAAGGCGGCCGACGGCACCCCGCGTTCCGGTTCGCTGGAAGCGCTGACCCGTGACATCCCGGCCTGATGATCCGTGGCGGGAAGGGTGCCGCCCTTCCCGCCAGCCCTGAACGACGGGAGGAATTCATGCGCTCTTTGCCCAAGGCCGCCGGGGTCGGCTTCAAGCCCGAACATTTCGACGCCATCCGCCGGGATGCCGCCAGCGTGGGCTTTTTCGAGGTTCACGCCGAAAACTACATGGGCGCGGGCGGCCTGCCCCATGCGCAACTGGCAGCCCTGCGCGCGGACTTTGCCTTGTCCATTCACGGGGTGGGTCTGTCCATCGGGGGGCCGGGGCCACTGAACACCGATCATCTGGCCCGTCTGGCCCGGCTGTGTAACCGCTATGAACCGGAAAGCTTTTCCGAACATCTGGCCTGGTCCAGCCATGGCACCGAATACCTGAATGACCTGCTGCCGGTGCCCTATACCGATGAAACGCTGGCGCTTGTCTGCGACCATGTGGATCAGGTGCAGGAAGCCTTGGGGCGGCGGATGCTGCTGGAAAACCCTTCCACCTATGTCCTCTTCGAACAATCGACGATCCCCGAGGTGGAATTCCTTTCCGAGGTCTCCCGGCGCACCGGATGCGGGCTTTTGCTGGATGTGAACAACGTCTTTGTCACCTGCACCAACCACCGGATAGACCCGCGCGCCTGGCTGGCGGCCTTTCCGCTGGACCGGGTGGGAGAGATCCATCTGGGCGGCCATGATGAAGAGGCGCTGCCCTCTGGCCCGTTGCTGATCGACACTCATGGTGCGGCGGTCGCCGATCCGGTCTGGGCGCTTTATGCCGAGGTGATCAAGTGCACCGGCGCCCTGCCCACCCTTGTGGAGTGGGACAACGACCTGCCCGAATGGCCCGTGTTGCAAGCCGAGGCGCGGCGGGCCAGCCGGATTCTTGAACAGCAGGGGGCCACCTATGCCCGGGCATCCTGAATTTGCAGCGGCCTTTGACGCCGGACTGAAGGGGGCACCGCTTCCCCGCGGTGTCACCGCCCTTGCCCCCGCCGAGGCAGAGCGCCGTTTCGCCGTATATCGCAACAACGTGGCCGTGGGGCTGATCGATGCGCTGGCCAAGCGCTTTCCGGTGATCAAGCGGCTGGTGGGGGATGAATTCTTTGCGGCCATGGCGCGGCATTATTCCGAAACCCAGCGCCCGACCTCTCCGGTCCTTCTGGAATGGGGGAACGGGTTTGCAGCGTTTCTGGAAAGCTTCCCGCCGCTGGCCGATTATCCCTATATGGCGGATGTGGCGCGCATCGAGTATGCCCGGGGCCGCGCCTATCACGCCGCCGATGGCACGCCGGCCCTGCCTGACAGCTTTGCAGGGGCCGATCCATCACGGCTGCGGCTGCATCTGCACCCTTCGTTGCAGCTTTTGCGGCTGAAGCACCCGGCTGTATCGATCTGGCAGATGAACCAACCCGGCAGCACGGCGCAAAGCCTTGCCCATGCCGGGCCCGAAACGGCCCTTGTGCTGCGCGACCCCGGCTTCAACGTTCCCGTCTTTAGCATCGGCCCGGGCGATGCCGCGATGATCGAACAGATCATGGGCGGGGCCAGCCTGACTGTTGCTGCGGAACTGGCCATCTGGACAGAGCCGGGATTTGACCCCCAACCCCTGATCCTGCGGCTCATGCAGGCCGGTGCCATCCTGACACCAAAGGAGATAGCGCGATGATTTTCCCGATCAGACAGGTCAATGCCCTGCTTGGCCGCGTTCCGGCCGATCTGGTGGCACTGGCCCTGCGCATCTTTCCCGCGATGGTCTTTTTCCAGTCTGGGCGCACAAAGGTGGAAGGGCTTTTCAGCATAAAAGACTCCACATGGTTCCTTTTCGAGCATGAATATGCGCTGCCGGTCATTCCATCGAACATCGCCGCGGTGATGGGAACCACGGCCGAACATGTGCTGCCGATCCTGATGATCCTTGGCCTTGGCACGCGGCTTTCCGCACTTGGCCTGCTGGGGATGACGGCGGT
>JALQTL010000334.1 GCA_023260935.1 Paracoccaceae bacterium | reverse complement strand
CGCCGGTGTGCTGTCCTGGGGCTGGTGAGGGGGGGCTGGTGAGGGGGGGGCTGGACCTGAGCCGCCCAAGTGCTTAGCTGGAACCCGGACGCGAACGAGGCCCCAGATGACCCAACCCCATCCGCCGCTGACCCTATACCTCGCCGCCCCGCGCGGCTTTTGCGCGGGCGTGGACCGCGCCATCAAGATCGTCGAGATCGCGCTTCAGAAATGGGGCGCCCCGGTCTATGTGCGGCACGAAATCGTGCATAACCGCTATGTCGTCGACGGTCTGCGCGCCAAGGGCGCGATCTTTGTCGAGGAACTGGACGAATGCCCCCCCGACCGCCCGGTGGTATTTTCCGCCCATGGCGTGCCAAAGGCCGTGCCCGCCGAAGCCGCCCGGCGCGAAATGGTGGCAGTGGATGCCACCTGCCCCCTTGTCACCAAGGTGCATAACGAAGCCGCCCGCCACAATGAAAACGGCCTTCAGATGATCATGATCGGCCACGCGGGCCATCCCGAAACCGTGGGCACCATGGGCCAACTGCCGGAAGGCGAGGTGCTGCTGGTCGAAACGGTCGAGGATGTCGCCCGCCTGAACGTGCGAGATCCGGCGAAACTGGCCTTCATCACCCAGACCACGCTTTCGGTCGATGATACCGCCGATATCGCCGCAGCACTAAAGGCGCGCTTTCCCGCGATCCTTGCGCCCGCGCATGACGATATCTGTTATGCCACCACCAACCGGCAGATGGCGGTCAAGGCCATGGCGCCAAGGATCGATGCGCTTTTGGTGATCGGAGCGCCGAATTCATCCAACAGCAAACGTCTGGTCGAAGTCGGCCGCACGGCGGGCTGTGCCTATGCCCAACTCATCCAGCGGGCCGCCGATATCGACTGGCGCGCCCTGGAAGGCATCACCAGTGTCGGCATCACGGCCGGCGCCTCAGCCCCCGAGGTTCTGGTGGACGAGGTGATCGATGCTTTCCGCGCCCGGTTCCAGACAACCGTGCATCCGGTGGAAACCGCCATCGAAACGGTGGAGTTCAAGGTGCCGCGCATCCTGCGCGAAACGGCCTGACGGGCACAGGGCCGGGCCGCGTCCCTTCGGCCACAGCAGGGCGGAATTCTTGGCCTGCCGCTGGACCCCGCGCCGCAACGATCTATCACTCCCCTCGAACATGCTTGCGGAGGCCGGGGTGCAACCCATACCGAAAAGCGCCCTGATCCTTGGTCTGGCAGGGCTGATTCCCTTTGTCTGGGGCGCGGCGACGGCACTGTCGCCCGATCTGGCCCGAACCAGCGGCCAGTGGTTCGGCCCGCTGTTCACCGGCACCTACCTCAGCCTCACCTATGGCACGGTGATCCTGTCCTTCATGTCGGGCGTCCTCTGGGGCTTTGCCACCCGCGCCGAAGGGGCCGAGGCCGCGATCGGCTACGCCCTTTCGGTGATCCCGGCGCTTTGGGCGTTTTTCATGGTCAATGGCGACCCTGCCGATGCCGCCATCAACCTTGCCGCCGGCTTTGCAGGCCTGCTGATGCTGGACTGGCACTTCTGGAAGATGGGCACCGCGCCCGACTGGTGGTTGCGCCTGCGGCTTGCGCTGACAGGGGCGGTGCTTTTGTGCCTGTCGGTCGCCATCTTCGGTTAAGCGGACCTCCCGGTCAGGCGCGGCCCACCTCGGCCCGCAACAGGGCCATCAACTCACCCAGCACACGCAGGGAAATCTCGTCAACAAGACGGCCTTCGGCATCGAAGGCCGCAGCGGAATGGGCGATCAGCACCTCCGGCCCGGTCAGCAGCCGGGGGCGAAACGGCGTCAGGCAATGGCGCAGCGAAAACTGCGACCGCTCGCCCCCCGCCCGGCCCGCGGCCGCCGAAACAATCGCCACCGGCTTGTCGCGCCACGGTCCGCCCTTGGTGCGGCTGACCCAATCCAGCGCGTTCTTCAGAACACCCGGCAGGTTCTTGTTGTATTCCGGCGTTGCGATGATGACAGCATCGGCATCCCTGATCTGGTCGGCCAACACCTGCACCGCGGGCGGAATCCCCTCGGCCTCTTCCAGATCCCCGTCATAAAGCGGCAACCGCAGGTCCGCCTCGACAAACCGGGCCGGGCCGTAAAGCCGGGCCGCCTCGTTCAGCAAAAGCCGGTTGGTCGATGCCTTGCGCAACGCACCGCAAATGCCAAGAACCGCATGATCGGGCATCAAATTTCCTTCACCTGATTGCAGCCCAAAGCTATGGCCCCGCGCTGCCAAGGCAAGGTCAGCGAAACAGCGACAGGATCAGCGGCGCCACCAGCGCCGTCGCAACAGCGTTTAGCGCCATGCCCAGACCGGCAAAGGCGCCTGCCGTGGGATGCACCTGAAAGGCCCGCGCCGTGCCGATGCCGTGGCTGACCAGGCCGACCGCAAAGCCCCGCGCCCGCCAGTCCTTCTGGCCCAGCAGGTTCAGCAGCGGGGTGGCGATGACCGCCCCTGTGATCCCCGTTAGCAGCACCAGAACCGCCGTCAGCGTGGGGGAACCGCCCAACCCTTCCGAAATGCCGATCGCCACCGGCGCCGTGGCCGATTTCGGCGCCAGCGAGGCCAGAACCTGCCCGTCCACCCCCAGCGCCGCCGCGATGGCCAGCGCCGAGGCACAGGCCGTCACAGACCCCACCACCAGCGCCGCCAGCACCGGCAGCAGCGCCTTGCGCATCCGGGGCAAGTTGTCCCTCAGGGGCAGGGCCAGGGCAACCGTGGCCGGGCCCAGCAGGAAATGCACGAATTGCGCGCCTTCGAAATAGGTGCCGTAATCGGTGCCGCTGGCAAACAGCAGCACCGCCAGCGCAGCCACCGCCACCAGCACCGGGTTCACCAGCGGCGACCGCCCGGCCAGCCGGAAGCAGGCATCCCCCAGCGCATATGCAGCCAGTGTCGCGGTCAGCCACAACAGCGGCCCGCGCGAAAGATAGCTCCAGATCTCGGCGAAATCAGTCATCGGTATTGCCCGTCAGCCGCGCCACTGCGGAAAAGGTCAGCACCCCCGCCGCAATCGCCAGCGCAGTGGAACCGATGACCGCGGCAAGGATGGCAAGGCTTTGCCCGCCCAGCGTGGCCACATGGCCAACCACCCCCACCCCCGCCGGCACGAACAGCAGCGACAGATGCGCCAAAAGCCCCTGCGCCGCCGGCCTGACCAGCCCCGTCACCCGGTCGGATGCCGCCATCAGCACCAACAACAGCACCATTCCCAGTACCGGGCCGGGCAAGGGCAACCCTGTCGCCCGCGCGACCGTTTCGCCCGCAAGCTGGCACCCCAGGATCAACAGCAGCGCATGCAGCATGACGGGCCTCCTTTCCATCACCCTTACCGGGGTCGCGCGAAAAGGAAAGGCCCCGATGACCGACAGCCCCCGCCCATGGGCAAAGCGGTCAGACAGTCTTGCGAAAGGTGATGCTGGTGGGCCGGTCAAAACCCTCATGCGCCGTGCGCCCGGTTTCAACAAACCCCAAGGCCGCAAAGAGCCGCTGATTTTCCACCAGTTCCACGCGAACCTGCAATTCCAGCGCCGCCCACCCCCCGGCCCGTGCCCTGCCTTCTGCGCAGGTGATCAGACGACGGGCCAGACCCTTGCCGCGAAAGCTGCGATCCACCGCCAGCTTGCCCAGATACAAGGCATCCGCCTTTGGCGTCAGCACCATCGCCGCCACCGGCGGCAGGCCCATCACCCAGACCTCGCCACTCTTGGCCTGCCGCGCCAGATCCGCGGCCTGCAACCGATGAACGGACGACGGCGGATCAATCCGCCCCTCCATATCTACGAATGCGGACTTGATCAGCGCCAGCAGCCCGTCCCAGTCGAACGGCTCGCGCGCCTGAACCGGCGCCGGAATGGCTTGCAGAAGGAGCGGCGTCATCGCCCGCCCTGCGCCACTGGCCCGGCCTTCTGTGTTGGCATGATCGCGCGAGTCATCCGCACAGGATGCGCCGCGAACCGGGCCGCTGCAAGCGCCACGCCACTGGCTGCGCATGCAAGATGTTGGGGATAACGCCGCCGATCAACCAAGATGATGGGCCGCCCCGCTTGACTCACCCGGCCTGACTGCGGACCATTGCCCTTTGATGCGACTCGCGAGGGACAGGTGCGCTTCACACGGCTCAGGCTCAACGGCTTCAAAAGCTTCGTCGACCCCACGGATCTGGTGATCCATGAGGGGCTGACAGGCGTGGTCGGGCCCAATGGCTGTGGCAAATCCAACCTGCTGGAGGCATTGCGCTGGGTCATGGGCGAAAACCGCCCAACCGCCATGCGCGGCGGCGGGATGGAGGATGTGATCTTTGCAGGCGCCGCCACCCGCCCCGCCCGCAATTTCGCCGAGGTGTCGCTCCAGATCGACAATACCGAACGGCTTGCACCCTCGGGGTTCAACGATAGCGACGGGCTTTAGATCGTGCGTCGGATC
>JALQTL010000306.1 GCA_023260935.1 Paracoccaceae bacterium | reverse complement strand
ACGATCCCCGCTTGTAGGCCGGGTCATAGTGGTGGGTCATCAACTCGGAGACCAGTTCGTCCAGCCGCCCGGTGCCAGCGGCCACCCGCCAGGCCTTGATCGTTTCCTTGCTGTGGTGCCGCGGCAGGCGCAGCAGGTATTCGTAGTCGCGCCGGATTTCCGTCCGGGTGCGCTGGCTGCCCGCCGTGCGGATGATCAGGCCCGCGCCCTTCGGCACGTCCAGTTCCGAGGCGATGTCCTTCAGCTTCTTGCGGTCGGCCGCGTTGGTGATCTTGCGGCTGATCCCGCCGCCCCGGGCGGTGTTGGGCATCAGCACGCAATAGCGGCCGGCCAACGACAGATAGGTTGTCAGCGCGGCGCCCTTGTTGCCCCGTTCTTCCTTGACCACCTGCACCAGCATGATCTGGCGCACCTTGATCACTTCCTGGATCTTGTATTTCCGCGGGCGGGGCTTGCGCGGCTGGCTGATTTCCTCGGCCACGTCCTCTTCTGCGACCGACTCGATCTCGTCATCGGTTTCGCTGGCGTGATCCATGGCGCGGTAGACCGTTTCGCCATTGCCCGCGCCGCCCGCTTCATCGCCGCCGGGGCCATGATCGGCGCCATGGTCGTGATCGGCGACCATCGCTTCTGCCGGACCGGCGTCAGCGCTTGCGGTATCGTCGTGAAGGTCGCCGGCTTCGGCATCGTCATCCAGGTCGACGACATCCATGCTGGACGGGCCAGAGGCCACCGCATCTTCCGCGCGGGCGCCTTCGGCCTTGGGGCGGGGTTTGCGGCGGCGGGTGCGGCCGTTTTCTTCCTCTTCCTCGGCCCGGGCAAAGGCGCGCTCTTCTTCCAGCAGCGCTTTGCGGTCGGCGACGGGGATCTGGTAATAATCGGGGTGGATTTCCGCGAAAGCCAGAAACCCGTGCCGGTTTCCGCCATAATCGACGAAGGCGGCCTGAAGCGACGGTTCAACCCGCGTCACCTTGGCAAGGTAGATATTCCCTGCAAGCTGACGCTTGTTCAGTGTTTCAAAATCGAATTCCTCGACCTTGTTTCCATCCACCACCACAACCCGGGTTTCCTCGGGATGGGTGGCGTCGATAAGCATTTTGTTGGCCATGTCTGTCCATTGCGCCTGCACTGCACAAGGGCCCCTGGCGGACCAGAGGAAGCATCATGCAATCGGGGGCGGCTTGTTCGGGCGGCGGCACGGTGACGGCACAGGCCGGTAAAGCCCTTCAGGCTGACCTCGGCTTGCATAATTCCAGTCGCGCGCATCATCGCAGTTTACATAAGGAGGCTTTTGGCCCCCACCTAGATAAGCCCTTCCATGCTGGATGTCGGGGCAATGAAGCCAGCCCTTTCGGGCCGATCCGGCTGCCCTGTCATTGGGTCGCGGCGGTGCGCGTCCACAGTTTGGGGCAGAGAATTCAGTCGCGCCCGCATAAACCGGGCATGTTCGCGAACCCTAGCGGCAAAGGCCTGTCAAGGGCAATGGCCAATTTTCAACCGGGGGCGCGTTCAGTAGCGGTTGGGCACATAAAGTTCCGGTGGCAGTACCGCGCGTTCATAGTCGGGGTTGAACACCCGTTCAGGCAGCGTGATTTCTTCATGCGGGACGGGTTCATAGGGCACGAGGCCAAGAAGATGATCGATGCAGTTCAGCCGCGCCCGCTTCTTGTCGTTCCCTTCCACGATGTACCAGGGCGCTTCGGGAATGTTGGTGCGGTGCAGCATCTCTTCCTTGGCCTTGGTATAATGTTCCCACCGCACCCTGCTTTGCAGGTCCATCGGTGACAGTTTCCATTGCTTCATCGGATCGTGGATGCGCATGAGGAACCGCATCTGTTGTTCTTCATCGGTGATCGAGAACCAGTATTTCACAAGGATTACGCCCGAGCGCACCAGCATGCGTTCGAATTCGGGCACGTCGTGGAAGAACTGTTCCACCTGATCGTCCGAAGCGAAGCCCATCACCCGTTCCACCCCGGCGCGGTTATACCAGCTTCGGTCGAACAACACGATTTCGCCGCCCGCCGGCAGATGGGGCACATAACGCTGGAAATACCACTGGGTCTTTTCGCGGTCAGAAGGGGCGGGAAGCGCCACGACACGCACGACGCGGGGGTTGAGCCGCTGGGTGATGCGCTTGATCACGCCGCCCTTGCCGGCACTGTCGCGCCCTTCAAACAGCACCACCACCTTCTTCTTGTGATACTGCACCCAGTCCTGCAATTTTATCAGTTCCGATTGCAGACGGATCAGAGCGCGGAAATACTCCTGCCGGTCGATTTGGTCAGGGTGCGCGCGCTTGTAGACTTTCGCGATTTCCAGCGAAAGCTGCGCGTCTTCCAGCTCCAGTTCGAAATCCTCGTCAAACGTGTCGGCCAGTTCGGCCTCCAGCCAGTCCATCGACGTCTTGGGGGTATCCGTGGCCACGACAACCTCGCCGTAAGGGGTTCGCCGCCCAGATACCAACCTTTCTGTAACAGGACTGCGACAGTGCGGCCCAGATGCTTGCCCCGTGGCCTGCCTTTCGGCCGGGCCGCAGGGCAGGGGTCAGACGTAATCCTGACGCTGCAAGCCGTATTTGGCCATCTTTTCGTTCAGCGTCCGCCGGGGAAGGCAAAGTTCCTCCATCACGGCAACGATGCTGCCCTTGTGGCGGCGCATGGTATTGTCGATCAGCATCTTCTCGAAGCTTTCGACATATTCCTTCAGCGGCTTGCCTTCGGTTGTCATCGCCGGACCCGTGGCTTCGTTATCGGCCATCAGCAGGCTGGCGATGGATCCCGACCCGCGGCGGTTCTGCAAGACCGCGCGTTCCGCAATGTTGACAAGCTGGCGCACATTGCCCGGCCAGGGCGCTTGCAGCAGTTGCGCCGCCTCTTGCGCGGTCAGTTGCGGGGCGTCGCAGCCGTATTCCTCGGCAAAGCCTTCCGACATGCGGGTGAACAGCGTCAGGATATCTTCGCCCCGCGACCGCAGGGGCGGGCACAGGATCGTCATTGCGCCAAGGCGATAGAACAGATCGGCGCGCAGGATGTCTTCCAGCGTCTTGTCCTGCGCATGTTCGTTGCAGATCGCGATGATCCGCGTTTCGGGCGGCAGGCCCTGATCGTTGATGAAGGTCAGCAGGCGGGCCTGAAGGGCGTTCGGCAGCGCCTCGATATCCTCAAGGCAGAGCGTCCCGCCCCGCGCCTCTTCGACCAGCGGGATGGAGCCATCCTCCATCGGGCCGAACAGCCGGGCCGCAAGCTGGTCTTCCGACCATGCGGCGCAGGAAATGGTCAGGAATTTCTTGGAAGCGCGCGGCCCCACCGCATGCAGCGCGTGGGCCACGAGCGTTTTGCCGGTGCCGGTTTCGCCGTCGATCAGCACATGGCTGTCCGCCTGCCCCAGATCAAGGATATCCTCGCGCAGCCGTTCGACAGCGGGGGACTGGCCGATCAGCTTTTTCATCAGCACCGTGCCGTCGGACAGTTCCTTGCGCAAGGCGCGGCTGTCCAGCGTCATCCGGCGGGCCTGTGTGGCGCGCTTGGCAAGTTCCGTCATCCGGTCGGGATTGAACGGCTTTTCCAGAAAGTCGTAAGCCCCCACCCGCATCGCCTCGACCGCCATCGGCACATCGCCATGGCCGGTGATCATGATGACGGGCAGGCCCGAATCCATGCTCATCAGCCGTTTCAGCAGCGCCATGCCATCCATGCCCGGCATCTTGATGTCGCTGACAACGACGCCCGCGAAATCCGGCCCGATGCCCTTCAGCGCGTCTTCGGCACTGGCATAGGTTTCGGTATCGAAGCCCGAAAGCGCAAGCCACTGGCTGATGGATTGCCGCATGTCGGCTTCGTCATCGACGATGGCCACTTTCATAGAGCGCGACATGAACACCTCATTCTGCTGCTTGCTGGTCCTTGCCCGATCCGTGAAGGGGCAATTGCATTTCAAAGACCGCTCCGCCGCCTTCGGCGTTGCGGGCTGTCAGTCGGCCGCCAAGGTCGCTGACGATCCCGGACGAGATGGCAAGGCCAAGGCCCACCCCTTCGCCGGGTTTCTTGGTCGTGTAAAAGGGTTCGAACAGGTTTTCCAGATCGGTGATCCCGTGGCCATTGTCGCGCACCGTCAACACGACGGTTTCGCCTTGCGACAGCAGCAGGTCGATCTGCGGGTTCTGCGTGCCTTTGGTCGCGTCGATGGCATTGCGCAGCAGGTTGATGATCACCTGTTCCAGACGAATTCTGTCGGCCATCACCATCACCGGATGGCGCGGCATGGTGCGGGTGATCTTGACCACCTTCGATTTCAGCGTGGGTTCCATCATGGAAAGCGCGGAACTGACCGCCTGCCGCATATCTACCGGTTCGAAGGCCTCGCCGCCCTTGCGGGCATAGGATTTCAGCTGCCGGGTGATTGCGCCCATGCGTTCGATCAGATCGTCGATCCGCTGAAAGGAGGACAGTGCCTCTTCCGGCCGCCGGCGTTGCAGCAACAGGCGCGCGCCGGCCAGATAGGTCTTCATCGCGGCAAGCGGCTGGTTCAATTCATGGCTGACGGCGGCTGACATCTCGCCCAAGGCCGCAAGCTTGGACGATTGCGCCAGCGTCAGTTCCGCCACGGCAAGGTCTTTCTGCACCTTTTCGCGTTCAGCGATTTCGCGCTGAAGCCGGGCGTTCAGCAGGCGCAGTTCGGCCGACTCGCGCTGAAAGCTGAGCGAGCGGGACCAGGCGCGGCGCGACAGGACATAGAAGGTCAGCGCCAGAAGGATGGCAAAACCCATGATTTCCAGCGCCAGAACACCATTTACCCTTTCGCGCACGGAATCGTAGGCGGTGAAGGTCATCATCCGCCAGCCTCGGAACGGCACGCGCGCCTCGGTCTTCATCACGGCCTGACCCTGCACATAGGCGTCGGGCGGGTTCTGCGCCCAGTCGGCCGTGGCCTGAATGGCCCTGCCGATCGCGGAAGGCGGGTCGCGCACGGCAAGCGCCTCGGCCACCGGCAGGCCGCGCCATTGCGGGGTGGTGGCAAGGATCACCGTGCCTGAACTGTCGGTGACCAGCACCGCATCCTGAAACCCCGACCAGGCGCGTTCGTATTTCATCAGGTCCACCGCCACCGCGATCACGCCTGCCGCCTTGCCATCCACGTTGACGGCGCGGGAATAGGTGAAGTCAAAGCCCCCGGACTCGCGCTGCGCGGCGGTGAAGACCGTATCGTTCGACCGCAACGCATCCACATAGAAGGCCTGCGTCCGGTAAGTGGTGCCCAGCAGGTTGCGGTTGGTGGCGCCCACCACCCGGCCATCCCTGTCCAGCAGCATGATCGACGCCACCCCGATTTCGGATTGCACCTTGATCAGGCGCTGCGACGTGGCGGCAAAACTGCCCGACCGCAGGCCATCCACCAGAAACGGATCGCCCGCCAGCAGCAACGGCACGACCGAGGTGCGCTGCAACTCCGAGATCATGTTGCCAGAATAAAGCGCCAGCCGCAGTTCGGCCCGGTTACGGGTGGTTTCGGTGAAGCGTTCGGTCAGCCAGCGATTCGTCACCAGAACGACGCCGATGGCCACGATCACAAGGGCCGCAATGACGAGTTTCAATCGCCATGATACGCCCTCGGCATCCGCCCTGTCATCCGCATCTGATCTGTAATCTGCCATGGGTGGAGTCTAGGCCCGGGCAGGCCCGGCCTCAAGCAGCGGCAGGTCAGGCAAGCGCCATCCCGCCCATCAGGCTGGCAAAGACCGCTGCGCCGTCCGTGCTGCCGTGAACAGGCTCTGCCGCCCGTTCGGGATGGGGCATCATGCCCAGCACGCGGCGGTTTTCAGACAGCACGCCGGCAATGTCTGCCATCGACCCGTTGGGGTTGCCGATATAGGTAAAGGCAATGCGGTCTTCGCCCTTCAGCCGCGCCAGACCTTCGGCATCAATCGTGTAATTGCCGTCATGATGGGCGATCGGAACAAGGATTTCCTGCCCCAACCCGTATTGCGCGGTAAAGGCGCTGTTGGTCGTAGCGACCCGAAGAGCCTGCCGCTTGCAGGCAAACTTCAGCCCGGCATTGCGCATCAGCGCGCCCGGCAGCAGCCCCATTTCGGTCAGCACCTGAAACCCGTTGCAGATCCCGATGACAAAGCCACCCCGGGCCGCATGGGCCTTGATGGCGCCAGAGACGGGCGATTGTGCCGCAATCGCCCCGCAGCGCAGGTAATCGCCGAACGAGAAGCCCCCCGGCACGCCCACCACATCAACGCCCGGCGGCAGGGCGTCATCCTTGTGCCAGACCCGCGCAACATCGAACCCGGCCTGTTCAAAGGCAACGGCAAGATCGCGGTCGCAATTCGAACCGGGAAAGGTGACGACGGCGGCTTTCATGGGGCACACTCCGGCTGGATGGATAAAGCGCGCAATAGCGCAAACCTCCCGCGCCCGCCAGCCTGCCGTGGATAAAAATCGCTTCGGTCAGCCGCGGAAATCGGTGATCACCGCCACACCGGGCTGGGTTGGCCCGTCGAAGGCGCGCAGCTCGGCACTCGCCCCCGACAGGGCGACGTGCCGGGCCACGATCGGGCGCACATCGACCCGGCCCGACTCGATCAGCGACAGAAGCGACGGATAACGCCACGCCGGCATGCCGCGGGTGCCGTAAAGCGCCAGTTGCTTCATGTAGATGGCGTTCATGTTCACCTCCATCCGGGCAAGTTTTCCGGTGGGCAGGCCCACCTGAACATGCCGACCCAAGGGGCGCAGGCAGGCGATGGAACTGTCGACGGTGGCGGGAATGCCAAGCGCCTCGATGCTGACATGCGCGCCGCCGCCCGTCAGTTCCATGATCTTGGCCCCTACATCGCCCGCCATTGCGTCAATCGCGGCTTCTGCACCCAGATCCATCGCGTGATCCAGCTTTTCGGGAACCACATCGACGACGACCACCCGCGCGCCAAGCGCGCGGCCCAGGATCAGGCAGGACAGGCCGATGCCCCCGGTCCCATGCACGGCCAGCCATTCCCCGGCCTGAAGCGCCGCCCGGCCCGTCAACGCCTGCCATGCGGTCGTGACCCGGCAGCCAAGCCCCGCGGCAAGGGCCGGTGTCAGGCTTTCGGGCAGACGGACGAGGTTATGGGCGTGGGGCACGCTGATGAATTCGGCATAGGCCCCGGGCTCTCCGAAGCCCGGCACCCGCTGGGCGCGGCAGGTTGTCGATTGGCCGGACTGGCATTCCGGGCAGGCGCCACAGGCGAGGATGAAGGGCGCGATAACCAGATCACCCTTGCGCCACTTGGCAAGGGGGCCGGCCTCGACCACCTCGCCCGCATATTCGTGGCCCGGGATTGCCCCCGGCTTTACCTTCGCATGTTCGCCCGCCCATCCATGCCAGTCTGACCGGCAGATGCCACAGGCCAGCGTGCGCAGCACAACCCCATCGGCTTCGCAGGTCGGGTCAGGGACGGTTTCCAGCGACAGGTCGGCCCTGAAGGCCCGGATGACGGCGGCGCGCATGTTGTGATCCTTCTCTTTTGCGCCCATGAAGGGCCGCAGCCGGGCAGGGGTCAAGCCCTGCGATAATGTCCCAGCACGAAGACACGGATGGCCGAGGCCAACCCTTCGTCACCCGTTCTGGCCGCGTCGATTTCGGCCGCCAGCACGTTCAGCGGCAGACCGCGTTCTTCGGCAATAGCGCGGAACGCATCCCAGAACGGGGCCTCCAGTGAGACGCTGGTGCGATGCCCTTTCAGGGTCAGGGAGTGTTTCACGGGGCGCGCGGTCATGCCCCTTGCTATCCCAAGCCACGGGGCGGCGCAAAATCCTTTGAGGGATTCTGCAAATCTTTTGAAAAGGGTTTGCGTGGTGGCGGGCCATCCAGAACGCGCACAGGCTGCCGGTTGCAATACATCACGGGCTGCCCGGCGGTTTCGAACAGGCGAAAGCTGCCGTCAATCCTTTTCCTGCGACCCGCGCTTGTGGCCCTCGTGGTCGCGGACCGCCTTTTCGGCGCGGGCCTGTTCCAACTGTCTTTCGGCCTTGGTCCGGCCAAAGAGGGCGGCGTTCTGATCGCCGGTTGCGCGGGCGGCCTTGCGGGCCGCCTGCTTTTTCATCTGCCGAAGATTGATGATCTGGGCCACGCGATCAGCCCTTGGGGCTGATCATGTCTTCGGGGCGCACCACGCGATCAAATGTGGCTTCGTCGACAAAGCCAAGGGCAATCGCCTCTTCCTTGAGGGTGGTGCCGTTCTTGTGCGCGGTCTTGGCAACATTGGTAGCATTGTCATAGCCGATGGTGGGGGCAAGGGCCGTGACCAGCATCAGCGACTCCTTCATCAGCTTGTCGATCCGTGCCACGTTCGCCTGCGTGCCCACCACCATGTTGTCGGTGAACGAACCCGCCGCATCGCCCAGAAGCTGCATGGATTGCAGCACGTTATAGGACATCATCGGGTTATAGACGTTGAGTTCGAAATGACCCTGGCTGCCGGCAAAGCCGATGGCCGCGTCATTGCCCATCACATGCGCGCAGACCATGGTCAGCGCTTCGGCCTGTGTCGGGTTCACCTTGCCCGGCATGATCGAAGACCCGGGCTCGTTTTCCGGCAGGATCAGCTCGCCAAGGCCCGAACGCGGGCCCGACCCCAGAAGCCGCATGTCATTGGCGATCTTGAAAAGGCTTGC
>JALQTL010000283.1 GCA_023260935.1 Paracoccaceae bacterium | reverse complement strand
CATCCGACTGGATCGGCCATTGCAGATCCCAATGCGCGCCGTTCACCTGCGCCGAAATCGCGGCCTTGGCCAGGGATGGCGCGATGGAGGCGGCCACCTCGGCCGGCGTTACGCCCGCCTCATAGCTGCGAACATTGCCATCGGGAAAGGTCAGGGAAATCTGGGCCATATCAGCCTCCTCGTCGGTTTGGCGCCCACGGAACGCCCGGTTGCGGGTTATGTCGGCGGCTGTATTGCGCCGCTGGCATGGCAAAGTCAACACAGAGGCGCTAGAACCCGTCGCAACGGAGGATATGATGACCGACCACAGCTTTCTGTCCACCCCGCAAGGACGCCGCATCGCCTTTCACCAGAGCGAAGGCCAAGGCCCCGGGGTGGTGTTTCTGGGCGGCTTCCGGTCAGACATGCAGGGGACCAAGGCCTTGTTCCTGCAAGACTGGGCGCAGTCCCGGGGCAGGGCTTTCCTGCGGTTCGACTATTCCGGTCATGGCCAGTCTTCTGGCGATTTTCTGGATGGCGCCATCGGTGACTGGTTCGAAGATGCGCTGGCGGCTATCACGGCCCTGACCCAAGGGCCGCAGGTTCTGGTCGGGTCGTCCATGGGGGGCTGGATGGCCCTGTTGCTGGCCCGGGCGATCCCGGAGCGAATTGCCGGGCTTGTCGGCATTGCAGCGGCCCCGGATTTTACCGAAGATAGCATGTGGGCCGGGTTTTCACCCGATCAGCGGGCCGCGCTTGTGACGAACGGGCAAGTCGCCCTGCCGTCGGACTATTCTGACGAACCCTATGTCATCACGCGCCGCCTGATCGAAGAGGGGCGCAGCCGACTTGTTCTGCGCACGCCCCTTAACCTGCCGTTCCCTGCGCGGTTCTTGCAGGGCACGGAGGATGCCGATGTGCCCGTTTCGGTTGCGCTGCGGCTGCTGGATCATGCAACGGGCCCCGATATTCGCCTGACCCTTGCCAAGGGAGAGGATCATCGCTTTTCATCCCCCGCCGGCCTTGCGATGATTGCCGGGGCGGTTCGGGACGTGCTGTCAGGGGGAAAGGATGCGGCAGATTTCTGATTGGCAGGGGCGGGGTTGTGGGTTTTTTCTGACCCTTCTGGTGCCCTTGCGCGCAGGTGCCCGCAGCCAGACGGGCGCTGCGTGATGGCGGAGCCGCTTCTGTTCATTCCCGGCCACATGCAGGATGCGCGCGCCTTCCTGCCGCAGATGGTGGCGCTGGGGGCGGGGCGGTCTGTGCAGGTTTTTACCTGCGATGCCGACTCGGTCGAACGCCTTTCGGAACAGGCGCTTGCCGGGGCGCCGACGCGCTTTGCGGTGATCGGCCACGGCCTTGGCGGCAATGTTGCGCTGGATATTCTGCGCCGCGCGCCAGAGCGGATCAGCCGGATCGTCCTGCTGGCGACCGACCCGCTTTCCGAAGCGCCGCAGGTTGCCGCCGCGCGTGAGGCGCGGATGGTGGCGGCGCGGGCTGGGCGGCTGAAGCAGGCGATTGCCGAAGATGTGCCAGATGCCGCGCTGGCCGATACGCCTGACCGCGAGGCGCTGAAGCTGCTTTTGCGCGACATGGCTTACGGGCTTGGTGAAGGCGTCTATCTGCGCCAGTGCAAGGCGCTTCAGCGCCGCCCCGATCAGCAAAAGACCCTACGCCGGACGCTGCTGCCCGCGCTGTTCATCGTGGGAGAGATGGATACGGTCGTGCCGGTGCGGCGGCAGGAATTTGCGCGCGACCTGATGCCGAATTCCGCCTTGCGCGTCATTGCGGGCGCGGGGCATCTGCCCATGCTGGAAGAGCCGGAGGCGGTGACCGAAGCCATCGCCACCTTCCTGTCTGATCCGATGATCCTACGCTGAGGCCAGTTTGATCTGGGTCTTGGCCCGGCCTTGGCGGGGGGCGGCGGAATTGGCATCGATGAAGGCCAGAACCAGCGGGCGGATGTTCAGGCGCCAGGATTTGCCGGCAAAGATCCCGTAATGCCCCGCGCCGGGTTCCAGATGGCTGGCTTTCTTGCTGTCGGGCAGGTTGGTCAGCAGGTTCAGCGCGGCAAGACATTGGCCTGGGGCCGAGATGTCATCATTCGCGCCTTCCACGATCTTCACCGCCACATCGGTGATCGCGCTGAAATCAACCTTCTTGCCTGCCACGACAAAGTCATTGCGGGCAATCTCGCGGTTCTTGAAGATGCGCTCGACAGTGGAAAGATAGAATTCCGCCGTCATGTCCATAACGGCCAGATATTCGTCATAAAAGCGGTTGTGGGCATCGTGATCCGACGCCTCGCCGCGTGCGGCCCGGAAGATCTGGTCGGTGAACGCCTTGGCATGGCGGTCGGCGTTCATCGAGATGAAGCTTTGCAGTTGCAGCAGGCCTGGATAGACCAGCCGCCCCGCGCCCTTGTATTTGAAGCCGACGCGCTGGATGGCGATCTGCTCCAACTGCCCCATCGTCACCCGGCGGCCGAAATCGGTCACTTCCGTGGGGGCGGCATCGGGGTCTACCGGCCCGCCGATCAGGGTCAGGCTGCGCGGCTGGGCCGAAGGATCCTCGGCTGCCAGATAGGCGGTGGCGGCAAGGGTCAGCGGCACCGGCTGGCAAACCGCGATCACATGGGTGTCGGGGCCAAGGTGGCGCATGAAATCGGCCAGATACAGGGTGTAGTCTTCCACGTCGAACTTGCCGGCGCTGACCGGAATGTCGCGCGCGTTGTGCCAATCGGTCACGAACACATCGCAATCGGGCAGAAGCGACGACACGGTCGACCGCAGCAGTGTGGCATAATGCCCCGACATGGGCGCCACAAGAAGCACGCGCCGCTTCATCGGTTCGCGCCGGCGCACGAAAAACTGGACCAGGTTGCCGAAGGGGCGTTCCACCACCGTCTTGATGTCAACCAGATGATCGGTGCCATCCGGCCCCACGATTGACCTGATGCCCCAGTCCGGCTTTGCAACCATGCGCGCAAAGGTGCGCTCTGTCACTTCGCCCCACGCGGCCGAGATGGTCAGAAGCGGGTTCATCGACAGGGCAAAGGCGGGATAAGACGCCATGGCCCGGGCGGTCGCACCCAACCATTCGTTTGTGTTGCGCGCACTTTCCATGAGATCATAGGTCATCATGTATTTCATTCGCGTCTCCATCTCCGGGAGGGCCCGGCCAAATCGTCGCTTTCCCCCCCAGTCGGGCGACGTTATGCTGCACAGCGGCACGATAGGGGGGAAACATTCATATGACAACAGACGAGAACGACGCAGGGCCCAAGTTCGACAAACTTCAGGCCAATCTCGCGAAAGTTGAGGAATTGTCTCAAAGGTTGATGACTGCGTTGGCGCATCGCAAACAAGCGGATTCGGCGCTCAGCGGCCCGTCCAGCGATGTCTATATGAAGGCCGCCGCCGCCTATGTGGCCGAGATGATGCAAAACCCGTCGAAGATTCTGGAACACCAGATCAGCTACTGGGGCAAAAGCCTGAAGCATTATGTCGAAGCGCAGCAGGCACTGGCCAAGGGTGAATTCAAGGCCCCCGCCGACCCGACGCCCGCCGACCGGCGTTTTGCCAACCCGGTCTGGGAAACCCACCCCGTCTTCAACTACCTGAAGCAGCAATACCTGCTGAACGCCGAGGCTGTATCCACGGCCGTAAGCGATATGGAGAAACTGGACCCGGCAGACCGGCGGCGGGTAGATTACTTCACCCGTCAGATCGTCGACATGTTCTCCCCCACCAACTTTCTGGGCACCAACCCCGATGCTCTGGAAAAGGCGGTGGCCACCGATGGTGAAAGCCTTGTGCGCGGTCTGGAAAACCTGGTGCGCGACATCGAGGCGAACAACGGCGATCTTCTGGTGACGCTGGCCGATCCGCAGGCCTTCCGGGTGGGCGAAAACATCGCCACCACGCCCGGGTCGGTGGTCTATCGCAACCGGATGATGGAACTGATCCAGTATGCGCCCACCACTGAAAAGGTGCATCAGACCCCGATCCTGATCTTTCCGCCCTGGATCAACAAGTTCTACATCATGGATCTGAAGCCCGCCAATTCGCTGATCAAATGGATCGTGGATCAGGGCTTCACGCTGTTCGTGGTGTCTTGGGTGAACCCCGATGCGTCCTATGCCGATGTCGGGATGGATGACTATATCCGCGACGGTTTCCTGCGCGCGATGGCCGAGGTGCGGCGGATCACCGGCGAAAAGCAGATCAATGCCGTGGGCTATTGCATTGCCGGCACCACGCTGGGCCTGACGCTGGCGCATCTGGAACGGGCGGGCGATACTTCGGTGAAATCGGCCACCTTCTTCACCACGCTGACCGATTTCAGCGACCCGGGCGAGGTGGGGGTATTTCTGGACAACGATTTCGTCGACGGGATCGAACGGCAAAGTGCGCGGGACGGCATTCTGTCGCGCTTTTTCATGGGCCGCACCTTCAGCTTCCTGCGTTCGAACGACCTGATCTATCAGCCCGCCATCAAGAGCTACATGATGGGCGAGGCGCCGCCGGCCTTTGACCTGCTGTTCTGGAACGGCGACGGCACCAATCTGCCGGCACGGATGGCGGTCGAGTATCTGCGGGGCCTGTGTCAGGATGATGGTTTTGCGCAGGGCACCTTTCCGGTGTTCGGCGAACCGGTCAGCCTGTCGGGGGTCAAGGTGCCGCTTTGTGCCATCGCCTGCGAAACCGATCACATCGCCCACTGGAAGGGCAGCTTCAATGGCATCAAGCAGATGGGATCGAAGGACAAGACCTTCATCCTGTCGGAATCCGGGCATATCGCGGGGATCATCAATCCGCCCAGCAAGGACAAGTATGGCCATTATGTGAACGCCGCCCCGGTGGCGGGCGATCCGCTCGACTGGAAAGCATCGGCCGAGTTCCACAAGGGCAGCTGGTGGCCGCGTTGGGGTGAATGGTTGAAGGCCCGGTCGGGCAAGATGGTCAAGGCCCGCGTGCCGGGCGATTCGACCAATCCGGTGCTGTGCCCGGCCCCCGGAACTTACGTTACGGCAACCCCCCTATCCGGAAACGGTTGACGCTCAAAGGGTTAGGGTGCTCAACCTGAAGCAATGCTGCATTGCAGAAAAATCATTGCAATGCTGCGGTGCAGCATGTATATGTAATGCATCGAAGCGGGCGGGATGTGCCCGGCTGATCAGGAGCATATGAAATGACCAAGACCCCCGATTTCACCAAAGTGATGCAGGACATGATGGCTTCCTTCCCGGTTGACTCGTCGGCACTGCAAAATGCGTTCAAGACCCAGGCCGCCATGGGCGAGAAGATGTCGAAAGTGGCTCTGGAAGCCGCTGAAAAATCGACCGAAATCACCGCCAAGTGGGCAAAGGACACCCTCGCCAAGATGGGTGATCTGTCCAAGGCCAAGTCGGAGCCGACCGAATACACCAAAGCCGCGACCGATTTCGCTTCGGCTGCTGCTGAAATGGCTGCCGAAAACATGGCCGCTTTCGCTGAAGTCGCCAAGAAGGTTCAGATGGAAACCGTCGAACTGATGCTGGCCGCCGGCAAGGATCTGTCCGAGGACGCGACCGCCGCTGTCAAGAAAGCCACCGCCGATGTGACCTCGGTGGCCAAGAAAGCTGCTGCCGCTGCAAAGTAATCCCGCAAGGGGGTTGCACCTTCTCCTCCTCCCATAGGTGTAACCAGTTAGGCGGGCCCCCGGGCCCGCCCTTTTCTTTTCATGGTCTTTCTTTTTGTTTCGCGCCTGCGTAAGCTTCTCTGCGCAAGCAAAAAGATCCTGGGGAGGGTGGCCCATGGCCGATACTGAAAAGCCGCTGCTGATCAAGCGCTATGCCAGCCGCCGTCTTTATAACACCGAGACGTCGGATTACGTCACCCTTGAAGACATCGCCGGCTTCATCCGTGCGGGGCGCGAGGTTCAGATCGTTGATCTGAAATCGGGCGATGACCTGACCCGGCAATATCTGCTTCAGATCGTGGCCGAGCATGAATCAAAGGGCGAAAACGTTCTGCCCATCGCCGTGCTGACCGATCTGGTGCGCAGCTATACATCGAACATGCAGTCGGTCGTGCCGCATTTTCTGGCCGCCAGCTTCGATATGCTGCGCGAAGGCCAGTCGAAGATGATGGAAAACCTGTCTTCCTTTCCGAACCCGATGGTGGGGATGCCTGGCTTCGAGGCGATGCGCAAGCAGCAAGAAGCCTTCCTGAAAACGGTGATGGGGGGCATGCCCGGCTGGGGTTCCTCGGGGCCTCAGAAGGAAGAGGACGGCGCAGAGGATGGTGCGGCCAAGTCCGATGATCTGGCGCAGATCAAGAAGCAGCTGGCCGAGTTGCAAAAGAAACTCTCCCGGATGTAACCCGACATGCCCGAACCGCAGGGCAGGGTCAGCTTCTGGGGCATCGAGGTCTTTCTGGCCGTGGCCGAGGAAGGTGCGATCTCGGCGGCCGCGCGACGCCTTGGCGTGACGCCGCCCGCGATCAGCCAGCAACTTGCCGCTGTCGAAGCGGCGCTGGGATCTACCCTTTTCGATCGCAGCAGCCGGCCCTTTGCCCTGACGGCGGCGGGCCAGTTGTTCCGTCGTCACGCGCAGGTGATCCTGAATGCCGAAGCCGAGGCGCGGTCAGATCTGGCGCAGGCGCAGCTTTCACGGCTGACAACCCTGCGGCTGGGCATGATCGAGGATTTCGATGCCGAGGTGACGCCCGCCCTTCTGGGCGACCTTGCCGCCTCGATGGGCGAGGCGCGGTTTCTTCTGGAAACGGGGCCCAGCCATCGCCTGCTGGATCAGCTTGAAAGCCGCGGGCTTGATCTGGCGGTTGCGGCGGAACTGGGGTCCGGCACGGCTGACGCCGGCTGGCGAGAGGCGCACCCCATTCTGCAAGATCCGTTTCTGGCCGTGCGCCCGAACTCTGCACCGCCATCAGGGGCTGACCTGCCGCTGATCCTTTATTCCACCCGGCACCTGATGGGCCGTCTGATCGCCGCGCATCTGGCGCGCCAGAATTTCCGGCCCGCGGTTCGGTTCGAACTGGACAGTTACACCGCAATCCTGGCGTTGGTGGCACAAGGCGCGGGCTGGACGATCCTGACCCCGCTGGCGCTGCACCATGCCGAACGCTTCCTTGGTGCGGTCGAGGTGCAACCACTGGACGGGCAGGCGCTGTCGCGCAGCATCTCGCTTTCGGCGCGGGCGGGGGTGATGGGCGGGCTGCCGGGGCAGGTGGCGGCCTCGTTGCGGCGCCATGTTGGCGAAAGGGTGGTGCAGCCCAGCCTTGCGCGCTGGCCCTGGCTGGCAGATCACCTGCGCCTGCTTTAGGCGCGGTTGTCCTTTGGGCTGCCCATGACCACGAAGGTGGTGATCGACCGCACCTGCGGCAGCACACCCAGCACATCGGTGTGCCAGTGCTTATAGGCGGCCAGATCCTCGGCCTCCACGCGCAGAAGGTACTCCACCGTCCCGGTGATGTTGTGGCATTCCGTGACCTGAGGTGCGCGGGATACGGCGCGTTCAAAGGCTTCTTGCGCGGCCTTGGTGTGGGTGTTCAACCCAACCGTCACATATGCGACAAAGCCGATCCCAAGCCGGGCCGCATCCACCACCGCGCGGTAGCCCTTGATCACGCCCGAGCGTTCCAGTTCCTGCACCCGGCGCAGGCAGGCCGAAGGTGACAAGCCCACCCGTTCGGCCAGCTCCAGATTGGTCAGGCGACCGTCGCGCGAAAGTTCGCGCAATATCCGGCTGTTGATCTCGTCCATCTTCGCCATATGTTGCAAATATTGCCGGAATTTCCGCATCTTTGCAATCATTCGCGGGTTCTTCCGGTGCATCTATTGCGCATGACACAGGAACTTTTCCTTTCACTGATCGGTTTTGCGTTCGCCACTTCGGTCACGCCGGGGCCGAACAACATGATGCTGCTGGCCTCGGGCGTGAATTTCGGGTTCCGCCGCACGGTGCCGCATATGCTGGGCATTTCCATCGGTCATGCCCTGATGGTGTTTCTGGTGGGGATCGGGCTGGTGCAGATCTTTCATCACTGGCCGGCGCTGACGACGGCGCTGAAGGTGGTGTCGGTCGGCTACATGCTGTGGCTGGCCTGGAAGATCGCCCATGCGGCGGCACCGCGCGATGGCCAGCCCGGTGGTGTGCCTTTCAGCTTTCTTCAGGCCGCGGCGTTCCAATGGGTCAACCCCAAGGCCTGGGCCATGGCGCTGACGGCTGTGACCGTCTATGCCGGGGGCGAAGGTGTGCTGGCGATGCTGACAGTGGCGGTGGTCTTTTGCGCGGTCAACCTGCCGTCGGTTTCGGTCTGGGCCTATGCGGGCCAGCAGGTGCGCCACTGGCTGACGACCAACCGCAGGCTTCAAGTCTTCAACTGCTCAATGGCGGTGCTTCTGGTGGCCTCGCTCTGGCCGGTGCTAGCGTAGCCACAGCCCTTCGCGTTTCAGCGTGTTTCGGATCACCTGTTCGCGGTGGGGCAGGTTCTGCCGGTCAAACAGCGCCCGCGCCTTGCGCCCCTGGTTCTGATAGACCAACGACTTGATCGGCGGGTGGTCGCGCAGCACCCGGCGCAGGGGCGGGTCTTTCGCCACCGCTTCCAGCACTTCGACCACCCGGTCGGATTCCCTTGCATAAAGCAGCGGCAGGGTGCGCCAGTGGCAGGTAACATCGCCATCCAGCCCCGCCAGCCCCGGCCCGGGCCGCCCGCCGCCAAAGGAATGGATCACCAGCGGCAAGGCCACCTGATCCAGCCAGGGGTTCAACTCCTGCAACAAAAGGGCAGGGGGCCGGTCATCGCGGATCGATCGGGCATAGGACAGGAACCGGGCCCCGAACCGGGCGGGGCTTTCGTGAAAGAACCAGCCCGCGTTGAAGTACAGATAGCGCTGCCAATATTCATCGGGCTGGTCCAGATCCAGCGAGGCGGCGAAATCAAGGCCAAACCGGTCATAGAGCGACTTCCAGATCTCGGCATAGCCCGGCCCGTAAAGTTCGATCTGTGGCCAGGTGCCCTCGCGGCGCATGCTGGCCGAGGGCCGGGCAAAATCGATCTCTACCCCGGCCAGATCGCCGGTGATCAGGGTATCGGTATCCAGAAACAGGAAGGGCGCATCGGGCAGGGCGGTCAGCGCCTCGATCTTGTTGCCATAGGGGTAGTCCTGCCCAAAGACCTTGCTTTCAAAGGGCAGGATCGTGGCCCCCATCGCCTCCAGCGCCGCCCGGGCTGGGGTGTCCATCCGGGGATCAGTCTTCCACAGCGGGCCCGGCTGCGGTTCGCAGATGATGACACGGCCTGCAAATCCGGGGTTGGTCAGCCGAAGGGAGCCGACCAGAAGGATCGCTTCGTATTGCAGGCGGCCATTCTGGCCGATGGCCATGATCGTAAAGTCTTGCCGCCTTGGCGCGGGATCGGGCATTCTTTCCCCATCAGTCTGCTCGGCGGCAAGGTAGCGCCGTTCGGGGGCGAACGAAAGGATGGGAATATGCGCTTTGCCTTGCTTCTGCTTCTGTCGCTTGCCACCCCCGTCAGTGCCCAGAACTTCACCACCGCGGCCGAGGTGAAGCCGATCCTTCTGGCCACAAAGGCCAATTGGGTGGCCTTGCGCGAATATGACGGCAATGACCTCTTGTATTTCACCCATCTGGAAAGCTGGCGCTGCGGTCTTTCCGAGGTGCGCTTTTCGGTCAATTCCACGGCCGCCACGAAGATATGGGAAATGGAACCCTGCCATGAGGGCGAGGCACAGCCCAATGCGCTGAAGCTGGAAAACCACCTTCCCTATACCACCCTGCCTTTGGGAATGGTCAGCAGCGTCAGCGTGGTCGCCATCTTCGATGACGGCACCGAAGAGCGCATGGACTATGACCGCAAGGCCATTCTGATGCCCTGAGGCTAGCTCACACTTTTGCGAATGGTTCTCAATTGCATTGACATTGCGAATGGTTCGCATACCTTGGGGGCGTCAGGAACCGCAGGATGACCGTGCCGATGTTGACCCGCCGCCATTTCATGGTTGCCCTTGCCGCGGCATCGTTGCCATCTGTCGCGTCTGCCGGCACGCCGCGGATCGTGGCCACCACGGGAATGATTGCCGATGCCGCGCGCCAGATCTCTGGCCTTGATGTCGCCGCGCTGATGGGCCCGGGGATGGACCCGCACGGCCACCGGGCCACCCGCAACGACATTCTGGCTCTGTCGCGTGCCGATCTGGTGCTGTGGCACGGGCTGAACCTTGAAGCCCAGCTTGTGACCCTGATGGGGGATCTGGCGGCGCGAAAGCCGGTTTTAGCGGTGGCCGAAAGCCTGCCGAAAGACGTGCTGCTGGCCAAGCCCGATCATCCTGACAGGCCCGATCCGCATGTCTGGTTCGCGCCCGACCTGTGGTCCGAGGTGACGCGGGCGGTCGAAGCGGCGGTGTTGCCCTTTGCCCCCGATGCGGCAGAGCGGGCCAAGGCATATAGGGCCGAAATCGCCATGATGGGGGCCTATGCGGCGCAAGTGCTGGCCACCGTCCCGGCTGAGGCGCGGGTGCTGGTCACGGCGCATGATGCGTTTTCCTATTTTGGTCGCGTCTTCGGCTTTCAGGTCGAAGGCGTGCAGGGCATCTCGACGGAATCCGAGGCCGGCCTTGTGCGCATTGGCGCGCTGGTTGATCTGCTGGTCACGCGGCGCATTCCGGCAGTCTTCGTGGAAAGCTCGGTTTCCGACAGATCCATCCGCGCGCTGGTCGAAGGCGCCGCCGCCCGCGGCCATGCCGTCGCCATCGGAGGAGAGCTTTTTTCCGACGCGATGGGCCCCGATGGCAGTTACGAAGGCACATGGCTGGGCATGCTGGATCACAACGCCACTGTCATCGCCCGCGCGCTTGGGGGCACTGCCCCTGATCGGGGCGCCAATGGCAGGCTGGGGGTCGCGGGCTGATGGTTGACCCCACCCCCTTTCCGCGCAGCGAAGTGCTCAGCGTTTCGGGCCTGACGGTCAGCTATGATGGCAAACTGGCGTTGGATGGGGCCGAGGCGCATGTGCCGCGCGGTACCCTGACCGCGATCGTCGGGCCGAACGGGGCCGGCAAATCCACTTTCCTGAAGGCGGTGCTTGGCCTTGAACCCTCGACCGGAGAGGTGCGCGCCTTTGGCCGTCCGGTGGCCGGGGTGCTGGATCGCATCGCCTATGTCCCACAGCGCGCGGCGGTGGACTGGTCCTTTCCGGTTCGTGTCTTTGACGTTGTGCTGATGGGGGCGTACCGCCGCACCGGCCTTCTGGGGCGCATCACCACCGCCTTGCGCGCCGAGGTCGCCGAGGCGCTGGACCGTACCGGCATGGCCGATCTGGCCGACCGTCAGATCGGTGCCTTGTCGGGCGGGCAGCAGCAGCGGGTCTTCCTTGCCCGGGCGTTGATGTCGCGGGCCGAGCTTTTCTTGCTGGATGAACCCTTTGCCGGGGTCGATGCCGCGACCGAGGCGGCGATCATCTCGGTTCTTCAGGGGTTGCGCGATGGCGGGGCAACGCTGCTGAGCGTGCATCACGATCTGTCCACTGTCAGCAGCTATTTCGACCGTGTGCTGCTGCTGAACCGCAGGACCGTGGCCGAGGGGACGGTTGCCACCACCTTCACGCGGGAACGGCTGGCCACCACCTATGGGGCGGCACTTCTTCAGGCCGCGATCGTGTGATGCTTGCCGCCCTTGCCCTTCAGGCGGGTTACAACGCAGCCCTTGTCAGCATTGGCGCTGCGTTGCTGGGGGCGGCCGCCGGTGGTGCCGGGGCCTTTCTGACCCTGCGGCGCAGGGCGCTGATGTCGGATGCCATGGCCCATGCCACGCTGCCGGGCATCGCGCTGGGGTTTCTGGCTATGGTGGCGCTGGGCGGTGACGGGCGGTTTCTTCCGGGTCTTATGCTGGGGGCGGCGCTGACGGCGGCGCTGGGCCTGTGGTCTGTGCAAATGATCCTGCGCCGCCTGCCGGAAGACACGGCCACGGGGGCTGTCCTTTCCACCTTTTACGGCTTCGGGATCGTGTTGCTGACGGTCATTCAGGGGCTGGGGCAGGGCCGCCCCGCGGGGCTGGAAACGGTGCTTCTTGGCTCGACCGCCGGCATGCTGCGGGCCGATGCGATAGTGATCGCGGCGGGCGGCGCGGGGGTGCTGGCGGTGCTGTGGCTGCTTCACCGACCGCTGGCCATGGTGGCCTTCGATCCGGTGCAGGCGCGGCTGGCCGGGCTAAGGCCCGAAACCTTCGATACGGTGCTGATGGGCGTGGTGCTGGCGGTGGTGCTGGTCGGGCTGAACGTGACAGGCCTGATCCTGATCGTGGCGCTTTTGGTGACGCCGGCCGTCACGGCGCGGCTTTGGGCCGGAACCGTGGGCGGGGTGGCACGGCTGTCGGCGCTGATCGGGGCGGGGTGCGGTTATGTCGGGGCGGCCATTTCCGCTGGCGTGCCCGATGTGCCGACGGGCCCTGTCATCGTGCTGCTGGCATCTGCCCTCTTTGTCCTCAGCCTTCTGATCCGGGGACGACATGGCTGAATTCCTTGCGCTTTCCCTGCCGCCCATTCTTGTGGCCGCGCTGGCCGCCCTTGCCTGCGCCTTGCCGGGGAACTTTCTGATCCTGTCGCGCCGCGCCATGCTGGGCGATGCGATCAGCCATGTGGTGCTGCCCGGCATCGTCGCGGCCTTTCTTCTTACCGGGTCTTCGGCGGGCTGGGTCATGGGGGCGGGGGCCCTGGTGGCGGCCGGCCTTTCCGCCCTGATGATAGAGGCGGTCACCCGGCGCAGCGGTATGGAACCCGGCGCCGCCATGGCCGTCGTCTTTACCACCATGTTCGCGGCCGGTGTCCTGTTGCTGGAGGTGACGGGCACCGGCGCCATCCACCTTGATGTCGAACATGCGCTTTACGGCAATCTGGAAAGCCTGATCTGGCTGTCGGCCGAAGGGCTGCACAGTCTGGTTGACCCTGCGGCCCTTGCCGATCTGCCGCCCCAACTGGGGCGATTGGCGCTGATCGCGGCGGGAATTGCGCTGGCGCTTGTGGTCTTCTGGCGGCCCTTGGCGATGACGGTCTTTGATCCGGTTTTTGCCCGCGGTCAGGGCATTCGGGTGCGCTGGGTCATGGCGGGGCTGACGGCGGCCACGGCGCTGGCGGCGGTTGCAGCCTTTCAGGCGGTGGGGTCGATCCTGACGATCTCCATGCTGATCTGCCCGGCTGCCACCGCCCGGCTGCTGACCGCCGGGCTGGCCCGGCAGGTGTGGCTTGCCGTGGCATTTGCGGTGACCTCGGCGGTGATGGGCTATGTGCTGGCGGGCTATGCCCCGGTCTGGCTGGGGGCGGGCTTTACCGTATCGGCCGCGGGCATGATCGCCACTGTATCGGGTGCGATGCTGGGCTTGGCGCTGCTCGTCACTTCCCAACGCGCCCCGGCCCGCCTATAAGGCGCCGAAACCGAAAGGGGCCAGCGATGCGCATTGCCGAAATCACCCGTGCCACGGCGGAAACCAAGCTTGCCGTGACCGTCAACCTTGATGGCACCGGCCGTTATGACGTGAAAACCGGTGTCGGGTTCTTTGATCACATGATGGACCAGCTGGCCCGCCATTCGTTGATCGACATCACGCTGAAGGCTGAAGGTGATCTGCATGTGGATGATCACCACACGGTCGAGGATGCGGGCATTGCCCTCGGGCAGGCTCTGACGCGCGCCTTGGGAGATAAGACCGGCATCCGCCGTTATGGCCATTTCAATCTGGCGATGGACGATGCGCAGGTGGCCTGTGCGCTGGATCTTTCGGCACGGCCCTTCCTTGTCTGGAACCTGCCTTTCCCCACCGCAAAGATCGGGTCTTTCGATACCGAACTGGTGCGCGAGTTCTTTCAGGCGCTGGCCACTCATGGCGGGATCACGCTGCATGTGGACCTGATCCACGGTGTGAACAGCCACCACATCGCCGAAGCTGCCTTCAAGGCCGTGGCCCGCGCTTTGCGCATGGCGGTTGAACCCGATCCGCGCATGGCCGGCGTCCTGCCTTCGACCAAAGGCGCGCTATGACACTGACGGTTCTGGTCGATTACGACAGCGGCAACCTGCATTCGGCCGAAAAGGCGTTTCAGCGCATGGCCGCGGAAACCGGGGCGGGCGAAATCCTTGTGACCTCGCGCCCCGAGGACGTGGCCCGCGCCGACAGGATCGTGCTGCCCGGGGATGGTGCCTTTCCCGCCTGCCGCCGGGCACTGGGCGCCTATGGCGGCCTGTTCGAAGCGATCGAAGAGGCGGTCACCCGGCGCGCCCGGCCGTTTCTGGGCATCTGCGTGGGCATGCAGATGATGGCCACATGGGGCCGCGAATACGAAGACACCCCCGGTTTCGGCTGGATCGGAGGCGAGGTCGTGCGCATCACCCCGGCTGATCCGCATCTGAAAGTGCCGCATATGGGCTGGAATGATCTGGTGATCGATCATCCCCATCCGGTGCTGGCGGGGGTGCAGACCGGGGATCACGCCTATTTCGTCCATTCCTACCATTTCCGCGTCGATAACCCGGCTGAAAGGCTGGCGCATTGCGACTATGCGGGGGAAATCACCGCCATCATCGGGCGGGGCAACATGGTTGGCACGCAGTTCCACCCGGAAAAATCGCAAGCCACCGGCCTCCGGATCATTGCCAATTTCCTGCAATGGAAGCCGTGATTAACCCG
This sequence comes from Paracoccaceae bacterium, assembly GCA_023260935.1. Lineage (GTDB taxonomy): Bacteria > Pseudomonadota > Alphaproteobacteria > Rhodobacterales > Rhodobacteraceae > Pseudotabrizicola. The sequence continues at coordinate 827 of JALQTL010000283.1, read as the reverse complement.
ATCTTGGCGGGTTGGATTGCACTTTTCGAACGCTTCCACAGCGAAGGCAGGGGCGGAAGCCGGCTGAAAGGGCCTCGGCCAGCGTCACAAAGGCTACGGTATTGCGGCGCAGCGGCGGCCGGGACGGGCAGCCGAAAGCGCAGGCCACGCCTGTCGTGACCACGCCGTAAACCCCCGGACGGTCACGTCGCGCCAGAAGGTCTTGCCATTGCGCATCGGTCAGTTCGTGCGGCGCCATGTCATTCCCCTTTCGCCAGTCCCGTCATGACAAGCGACCGGCAACCGGCACTAGCGCCGGCCGGGTTCCTGCGCAGGAAGAAGATCCTTGCCGAAGCAGGCAAAGGGTCCAGTTCCGCAACCAGTCCTTTCGGGTCATGTCATCCTCCGAGCCGCGCCAGAATGGCGCGGCGCCGGTTGGAAGGCGACCCGATCCTTGCTTATTTCAGCCGCGTCCAGGTCTGCTTGGAACAGATCAGCCCGCCGGCCACGCAGCCCGCCAGTTTCATGCTGTTGCCGTTCAGCGCGATGGTCCCGTAATAGACCTTGTCGTTCGATGGCCGCCAGACCTGCCCCTCGTATTTGCCATCGCCCTGGGGCTCCATGTCGATGACCAGTTTCTTGCCAAGGGTCTTTTCGGCAAACTCGCCAATGTAGCGAACACGCTCTTCAGTGGTCTGATCACCCACCAGGTAACCACGCGCCATAAATGCGCGTGTGTTGTCATTCACCCAGTACCAAGGTTCTTTTTTCATGTTCATTCGTGCAGTTAGTTTCTAATCGCGACAGATTATAGCAGGCCTTGGAGTTGGCCGCATGTTTGGAGCCAG